>CAMKSY010000052.1 GCA_946415545.1 uncultured Pelosinus sp.
AATGGTCTTATTTCTCATTACAATTTACCTGATGGTGGTGTAGAATTTAAGGTCTGGATTCCTGATTGTAATAAAGGTGAAAATAATGAAGAAAATTAAAGTACTCATTGTGGATGATGATCCTATGGTTGCTGATATTAATAAAAAATTTACAGAAGCCGTGGATGGATTTTCTGTAGTAGGTATTGCAGTCAATGGGAATAAAGCAATCGAATTAGTGAATAAATTGCAGCCGGATCTAATCATATTAGATATTTATATGCCAGAAGTTGATGGTATGGAAGTATTAGCTTTACTGCGTAAAGAAAATGTGGATGCTGATGTGATTCTGATAACAGCGGCAAATGACAGTGAAATGATCAGTCTTGTTATGCGTTGTGGCGTAATTGATTATATTATAAAACCTTTTAAATTTGATCGTTATCGCAATACTTTAGAAGCCTATCGAGATTTTAATAACAAAATGATTCGGCAAAGCAGCTTAAGCCAAGTCGAGCTAGATAAGTTTTTTTCTGCTAAAGTATCTAAGGCCAATGACCCCTTGCCAAAGAACATGCATGGCTTAACCTTAGATTCTATTGTTAACCTATTAAGTGCTGCAAGAAAAGCATTATCAGCTGATGAAGTAGCAAATGAGGTTGGAATTTCTCGCGTTACAGCTCGCCGGTATTTGGATTACTTAGTGATGGAAGGAAAACTACAAATGTTGTTGGAGTACATGCCCGTGGGCAGACCTATTCATCGCTTTAAAATGAAGTGATGAATAGGTTTTTTTCTTATAAATATCCACTACATTTTATAGTCGTGTAGATGATATATACGAACGTATGAACCACAAAGGCACAATGCTGCTAGTGACCTTTTGTGTTCTTTTCTTCTTTTAAAGCAATTGCCTTTTTGTTATAGTAAGGATAGACTAAAAAATTCACTAATGCTCATTTATATGTTATATTTAATCATTACACCTTTATTCTCGGTTAGTCCAACATTATAGTTTGTGCAGGGGGTAAAATGGGACATATTGTTAATAGTGAGAAAGAATATCGCTTGCTTCAGCAACGTTTAGATCATAATATAACGGGGGCACCTTATTCACCTGTCTTTATTGATATTTTAAAATTGCTATTTTCGGTGGAAGAAGCCGATATAGCCAGGCAGATCCCGTTGCGCCCTACACCATTAAGAAAATTAGCATATAAATTAAACATGCCTGTAGAAAAATTGCGGGAAAAAATATCGATCATGGCGGAAAAGGGATTAGTGTTTGATGTAGAGCATAAGGATGAATGTTATGTAGTATTAGCACCTGTTGTTATTGGTTTTTTTGAATTTGTTTTTATGCGCATCCGGGATGAAATGCCATTGAAAGAATTAGCCCATCTTTTTGAACAATATATGTTTCAGGATGATCGCTTTGCTCATAGTATTTTTTCTGAGACAACACAACTGGGCCGGTCCTTGGTGCGAGAAGAAGCACTGCCTTCTGGTGATTATACGGAAATATTAGACTGGGAGAAGGCAAGTTCTGTGATTCATTCGGCAAAAACCATTGGATTATCTTTATGTGCTTGCCGCCATAAAGCAAGTCATTTAGGAAAAAGTTGTAATGCTCCTCAAAAGACCTGTATGACCTTTCATGGCAGTGCTCAGATGTTGATTAAAAAAGGCATGGCCGAAGAGATCAGCAGCAAGGAAGCGATGGCTGTACTGGAGCAATGTAAGGAAGCCGGGCTGGCACAAATTGCCGATAATGTACAGAATCATGTTGGATTCATCTGCAATTGCTGCGGTTGCTGCTGTGGTATGCTGCACTCAATGAAACACTTTACCATGGGTTACGCTGTAGTAACCTCTAATTGGCTGGCTCAGGTTGATGGGGAAAAATGCCGCGGCTGTAATGCATGCAGAAAAGCCTGTCCATTAGGGGCAATTGTACTAGAGGATCAGAAACAAAGTAACAGCAGCGGCGGGCGAGTTTATTGTGATGAGGAATTGTGTTTAGGATGCGGTGTGTGTGCAGCGGCATGTAAATTTGACAGTATTCGCATGAAACCGCGGGAAAAACGTGTACTTGTACCTGAAAATACCTTTGACAGAATGATTTCAATGGCTATCGAAAGAGGAAAGTTATCGAATTTTATATTTGATGATCCTTCTCGTCTTAGTCATCGAGCTTTAGGGAGAATTGCTGCTATGATAGAAAAATCTTCACCTGTGAAGGCATTCTTAGCAATTGAACCTATTAAATCTGTGTTTTTGAAGAGTATTATTGCAGGTGCTAAGAAATTTGTTTAAGGGACTGTAAAAGAACATCCAGGAGGTGGATTGAAGTGAATATTACGAATAAAGAGATCGAAGAGGCAGTTTCTAAAAATATTATTACTCAGGAACAAGGGGAACGTTTGTGGCAGTTATGGAGTGGAAAAGAAGGGCGAAGAAACGGTTTTCAGATTTCACATTTAGCCTATTATGTAGGAGCGCTGATTGTTATCTCCGCTATGGGATGGTTTATGGATACGGCTTGGGAAGTTCTTGGTGGCATGGGAATGTTTGCTATTGCCGTATTATATGCATGTTGCTTTGTTTTTGTTGGAAGACGATTATGGGAAAAAGAAGGACTGAAGGTTGCAGGAGGGCTGCTGATCGTAATGGCAGTTTGTATGACTCCTTTAGCTATTTTTGGATTAGAGAGGACGCTAGGATGGTGGCCTCAGTCTTATCCGGGTCATTATCTGGATCGTTATGGATGGATGCGCGGCGGATGGATTTGGATCGAGTTAGGGACAATTATCAGTGCATCCTTGGCGCTGCGATTTTTTAAATTTCCTTTTTTAACAGCTCCCTTATTTTTTTCTTTATATTTATTGTCCATTGATATAACGCCATTTTTCTTTGGGACAGATAGCGAGTGGACGAATGTACGCTGGATGTCATTATTGTTTGGCTTAGTAATGATCATTCTCGCATTTCTTACGGATTATTACTGCCGAAAACACAATTATAAAGAAGATTATGCTTTTTGGGGATATTTATTTGGGACCAGTGTCTTCTGGCTGGGGCTTACCCTCCTTGACAGCAATCAAGAGTGGTCTAAAATACTGTACTGTTTCATTAATGTCATTTTATTAATTGTAGGAGTCCTCCTGCAGCGCAAAATATTTTTGGTATGCGGTGCGATTGGAGTAAATGGATATATTGGTCATTTAGCTTACCGGGTATTTAATCATTCCATACTTTTTCCCTTTGTTTTGAGCCTTGCTGGTATCGGAATTATTTATATTGGCATTCTCTATAATCGAAATCAGTTACAGATAGAAGAGTATATTAAAAATAAAGTGCCAGAAGCAATCCGTAAGTATTTGCCGAAATGAAGAAACTGCCGATTGAGGAAATTTTGCCTACAGTAAGACAGACAATAAATGATGCTGTGAATACAGTTTTAGTGGCGCCTCCAGGGGCAGGTAAAACCACACGTCTTCCCTTAGCTCTCCTGGGAGAAAGTTGGCTTACAGGGAAAAAAATTCTCATCCTGGAACCGCGGCGTTTAGCCGCCAGGGCCGCAGCTCGCCAAATGGCAGTTCTATTGGGACAAAAAGTAGGAGAAACGGTAGGCTATAGGATTCGCCTCGATAGCTGTATCAGTTCTAAAACTCGTATTGAAGTGATCACTGAAGGAATTTTAACCAGGCTGCTGCAAAATGATCCTGGATTAGAAGATGTTGGGATGGTAATCTTTGATGAATTCCATGAGCGTAGTATTCACGCTGATTTAGGACTGGCCCTTTGTTTGCAGTCCCAATCCGTACTACGTGAGGATTTAAAAATCCTTATTATGTCTGCGACCTTAGACACAGCCCCGATTGCTTCCTTGCTGGGAGATGCACCTGTCATCATCAGTGATGGTGTATCTTTTCCTGTTGCCATTCATTATGCCCAGCGTCCAATTACAGAGCGTATTGAAATGGCTGTTGTCCGGAAGATTCAGGAGGCTGTTGTAGCAGAGCAAGGAGATATAGTAGTATTTTTACCTGGAACTGGCGAAATACACCGAGTGGAGTCCCAGCTTTTAAAAGTTGGCATGCAAACGGAGGCTGTAATTGCTAAACTTTACGGAGGCTTATCCCAAGAAGAGCAGGACCTGGCGATTTTACCCCAAAAATCTGGAAAACGAAAAATTGTATTAGCAACTTCCATTGCCCAGACGAGCATTACCTTGGAAGGAATGCGCATTGTAATTGACAGTGGTCTTATGCGGATACCTCGTTTTTCACCTCGTACTGGCATGATGCATTTAGAAACGGTTAAGGTGTCACGGGATGTTTCTGAGCAGCGTCGTGGTCGGGCAGGACGCACTCAGGAAGGAATCTGTTATCGCTTATGGACCCACGAGGAAGAATTGGCTCATAGGGATAAAAGTACTCCGGAAATTATGGAGGCTGATTTGACTTCCTTAGTATTAGAATTAGCTGCTTGGGGGATACAAGATCCGGGCGAATTACAGTGGCTTGATCTGCCGTCTGAGCCCGCTGTTCTTCAAGCTAGGCAATTGCTTTTTCAGCTGGGAGCCTTATCCTGTGACGGACGTATTACTCCCCATGGTCAGCAACTGATAAAAATCGGTCTTCATCCTCGTATTGCTCATATGATCTTCCAAGGCATCAGGTTAGGATATGGAAAACTTGCTTGTGAAATGGCAGCTGTGCTGAGTCATCGAGAGCTTTTTCAAGGCTTGTTTGATGCTGATTTGCGTTTACGCATTGAAATGGTACGTAAAGGCACTTATCCCTCCATCCAAATCGAAATTCGTTATTGGAGTCAGATTTTTACCGTGTCCCAGGGTGGAAATGATAACCTCGAAGCCTGTGGTTTGCTGCTGGCCTTTGCTTATCCAGAGCGGATTGGTCAAGGACGGGGCGATGGACGTTTTCTGCTGCGTAATGGTCATGGTGCAGTATTTAAAGAACCGCAGTTGCTGGCGTCTGAGCCCTATCTGGTAGCTGCTGATTTAGGGGGAGAACAGCAAGGAGAAAAGCGTATTTTTTTAGCAGCACCAGTTCATCTAAATATGATAAAAGAGCATTTTAAAGAACAGATCAGCGTGCAGGATCGCATTGTCTGGGACCATGAAGCAAAAGCAGTACGGGCACGAAGAAACGAAAAATTAGATGCTCTGCTTTTGGAAAGTACGCCTTTGCCAAATTGCAATGAAGAAGAACTTCTCTTTGCCCTTCTTCAAGGAATTAAAGAGGAAGGACTGCATCTTCTGCCCTGGACCAAAAGTGCGTGTCAATTTCGTCAGCGGCTTATGTTTATGCATGAAATTGATCATGATTGGCCAAATGTGTCTGATGATTTCTTGCTGGCGTCATTAGGAGAGTGGATAAGTCCCTATTTATATGGCATGAGTAATTGTGATCACTTGCAGCGATTAAACTTGACAGCCATTCTTGGAGGAATGCTTAGTTGGGAACAAGGGCAAAAACTAAATGAATGGGCACCAACTCATATTCTTGTTCCTAGTGGGCAGCGTATACCACTTGACTATAGTGATGCCACTGTACCTGTATTGGCAGTGCGGCTGCAGGAAATGTTCGGTTTGAAAGAAACGCCGAAAATTGGACAGGGAAAAGTAGCAGTAACTCTTCATCTTTTATCTCCGGCTCATCGTTTGGTACAGGTAACAAAAGATATCGCTAGTTTTTGGGAGAATACTTACTTTCAAGTGAAAAAAGATCTTATGGGGCGTTATCCGAAGCATTATTGGCCGGATGATCCCCTTGAGGCCATGCCAACTCATCGTGTCCGCCCGCGTCTCTAAAGAGCCATGATTCAATGAAACGAATAGGCTGACTAGTAATAGGTAAGAGTTTATTGTAGAAATGTGATTATGGTAATAAAGTGAAATAGACTGCTCCAATATTGGGCAGTCTATTTTTTATAAGTAAGTAGATAAGCATATGTTTTTTAGTTTTTCTTTGGTTCTCTGGGTCTCTTTGGTTTGCTTATGTCTTAGGGTACCTCTAACTATGATAAAAGTGTTCTTAAAATCCCATAAGAAATGATATCATTCACATTTTCAACAAAAGGAATATTACCAGGATTGCGGCTGGCGATGGCACCACGCAGCAGGACAGGGGTAAAATCAAGATCGAGGGCACCTCGATAAGTAGATAGGACACAATATTCCGCGCAATATCCTGTAAGAATGAGAGTATCAACTTGCAGCTCACGCAGTAATGCCTCTAAGGAGGTTTTATTGAAAGCGTTGCCATAGGTCTTGTGGATGTGAGGATCTGTAGGGAGAATCCCAAGGGCCTCCGGCAGATTAAATCCTTCTGTACCCGGCACCAAATTGTTTGCTTTCACCATGTGCTGAATACAAATAATTGGCAACCTCTTTTCTCTAAATAATTCAATTCCCATATTAATTTGTTCAATTGCTTGATTGAGGGATTGCGTAGTCTCAGGGTTTTTGAAGAATGCTTTCTGCACATCAATTACTAAAAGAGCCGGCTTCATATAAAACACCTCTTTGTCATAGTATTTTATAATAATAATACGACAAGATTCAGTGCACTCCTGCGAAAAAAAAGAGGATTATTTTTAAAACTGAGAACTATTCCTATATGTATGGTCTTCCTAAATATGATATAATTTATCAGTAAGGATTAAATAATATTTATTATTAAGTAATAGATTGAAATCTAGCCTTTAGGAGGTTGAAATGGAAGAAGTTATGAATGCGGTTACTCACGGTATTGGTACTTTATTATCAGTTGCAGGATTAGTACTGCTAACGGTATTAGCTTATTTACACGGAGATATCTGGCATATTGTTAGTTTCAGCATTTATGGAACGACATTAGTATTGTTGTATTTGGCTTCGACCCTTTATCATAGTTTTACAAATGAAAGAATAAAGAGAATCTTTAAGATCCTGGACCATTCTGCTATTTATTTGCTTATTGCAGGGACTTACACCCCATTTACTTTAGTACCTCTTCATGGTGTATTGGGATGGACTGTATTTGGTGTTGTCTGGGGGCTTGCTATGATTGGAATTGTTTTGAAAATATTTTTTGCTGGGCGGTTTAACATCATATCTACCTTATGCTATCTTGGCATGGGTTGGTTTATTGTATTTGCCATCAAACCTTTGATTGCAACAGTTCCTGCCTTAGGAATGACCTGGCTGCTGGTAGGAGGGCTATTTTATACATTAGGAAGTATTTTTTATCTATGGAAAAAGATACCTTATAATCATGCCATCTGGCACTTGTTTGTTCTAGCAGGGAGCATATCTCATTTTATTGCTGTGTTCTTTTATATTCTGCCAGTTCCATTACGCTCTTAGCCGATCCAAAAAATTAATATATAGTAAAAAAGATTAGAAGGTGTTGCTCATATTTGGGCGAAATTATATACAAGATTATGCAAAGTGCTGATCCTAGAGAAAGAATAAAGGAGGCATATGTTGAAGACATTAAATTTTAACAAAGCATTTTTATGTAGAAGTAGTCGTAATATACAGCACTTTCCTGGGAAAAAGTATTATTGTTGTTCGTTAGATAAAGAGAGTTCTGAAATAACATATGTTATTCATGTGGATACAAAGATCGTTGTGGATGCTACTCATGCTTTTTTAAAATTACTAAAGTATGATGTTGAGGATTTAGGTAATTTTTCTATATATGATATTATTGGCGCTGATGTGGAAGAGGTTAATACTAATATTCATAAAATTGTAAATCATGGGCTGCTGGAAATCGGTTTGCGTCAGTATTGGCGTAAAGATGGACAGATGCTCTATGTTGGCAGCTCCTTTAAAGTTGCCCAACGTGACAATGAACAATATTTAATGATTACGTTAAAAGACGTAACAGAATTGCAGCAAATGCGCAATCGTTTGCAGCTGGCTTTACAAGTGTTTGAACATGCCAGTGATGGTATTTTGGTGACTGATATAAAAGGGATCATTCAATATGTGAATCCTGCTTTTGCAAAGCATACAGGATACTCCATGGATGAGATTGTAGGAAAGACGCCTGGGATATTAAAATCAGGCAGGCATCAGGAGGAGTTCTATCAGGATATCTGGAATTCGTTACATACAGATGGACAGTGGAGAGGCGAGATTATAAATAAACGAAAAAACGGTGAACATTATTCTGAATGGGTAGTAATTGACGCTGTTAAGAATGAATTAGGAAATGTAACGATGTATTGTGGAATTTTTAGAGATCTATCAGAACGTATGAAATATGAAGAAAAAATTCGCTTTCATGCCTATCATGATGGTCTGACTGGCTTGCCCAATCGTATATTATTCTATGAGAAGATTAATCAATGTCTTGCCTTGGCGAAACGCTATCATCATATGATGGCTGTAATGTATGTTGATCTTGATGGGTTTAAACATGTAAATGATAACTTAGGTCATGATAAAGGGGATTTGCTGCTGAAGGCAGTTGCTGATCGTTTAAAAAACTGTGTGAGGGAAAGCGACGTTGTTGCCCGAATGGGCGGTGATGAGTTTACCTTAATTCTGCCGGAAATAGAAAAGAAAGCCGATGCTAAAGTTGTTGCTGAAAAAATAAGAAAGCAATTAAATCAGACTTTTGAGTTAATAGGATGTACGGTGACCATTTCCAGCAGCATTGGAATCAGCCTCTATCCTATGGAAGGAGAGGATGTAGACAGTTTAGTCAAGAAAGCAGATAATGCCATGTATCAAGCTAAAGCATCCGGAAAGAATGCCTATCGATTCGCTGATGAAGCGTAATAGGATTCTTGGCGGCAACGATTATAAATAAAGCAATAACCGCGAAGGTTGAGAAGAAATGCATGATACGAGGGAATGATTGAACCCAGAGACGCAGATTTTTTTCTGATCAATCTTTTCTCTGCATTCTCTGTGCCTCTGCGGTTCAATTCTTTTCTAGGATCTTACAGTTTTGTCTGGAGATCCATTTTTAATGCATTGAATGTAAATAAAAAGCAAATAGGAAAGTCTTTTTGGTATTATAATAGAGTAGACGAGATTGTAATTAGCAAAATGGAGATGCAAATGAAAGAGACGTTAAGGAATTTCTGTAATTCCATCTATATTGAATGCATGGGTATAGCAGGTATTGGACCCTATTGGGAGTTAGAGAAAATTTTAGAAGAACGTATTGATAAAGGGCAGTATACCGAATTTGAGGAAAAAGATCTGCGAAAGAGGATTGATCCTACAGCAACAATGGAAAACGTACAGTCGATTATTGTATGCCTATTTCCTTATTATGTTGGAGAGAGGCCAAATGCAAATATCGCACGATATACCTACGGACTGGATTACCATATGGTTATAAGAGATAAATTAGAAGCGATAGGACATTTCTTAACGAAGCAGCTGGCGGAATTTGAATATCAAGCTTTTGTTGATAATGGGCCGTTAGTGGATCGCTATCTGGCATATTTAGCCGGACTTGGGTTCTATGGAATAAACAGCCATATTATTACTGAAAAATATGGCTCCTATGTAGCAATCGGTTATATTCTTACCAATTATCCTTTTGCAGTTGATACACCCTTGCAGCGTACTTGTTTGCAATGTGGCCAATGCAGTAAAGCATGCCCAGGAGAGATTATCTTTGGTAATTTTGCTATTGATCCAAGAAGATGCAAATCGTATCTGACACAAAAAAAGGGGGAATTAACAGCAGAGGAAATCAAGATTATTAAGAAGACCAATTTGGTTTTTGGCTGTGACAGCTGTCAGGAGGTGTGTCCCCATAATTCTCAAATCGTCTTATCTAACATAAGAGAATTTCAAGAGAATATTATGCAGCAGCTGCGCTATGAAGAATTGATGAGTATATCCAATAAAGAGTTTAGCAGAAAATATGGGAATCGGGCTTTTAGCTGGCGAGGAAAAAAAATACTTGTAAGAAATCTTGAATATATAATGCACTAAAACCTTTTAGAGTAATTAGTTTGCCACTGATTAAAGTATCCATGACGGCTGTAGAATCGTTTTTTAAAAAAGCATAATGCAGAAAGGACGGCGTATGAAGTGGAGTTAAATAAAGAGAAGTTAATACAACGATTTATCGCGTATGCTGGTTTTAATACCCAGTCTGATGGGGAACAAGCCCAATGCCCCAGTACAAAGGGGCAAAAGGATTTAGCTCAATATGTGGCAGAAGAACTAAGGCGGTTGGGCTTAGTTGATGTACAAGTAGATGAAAATGGCTATGTAATGGCTACTTTATTAGCCAATGGCTGTCAAGAGGCTCCTGTAGTGGGCTTCATTGCTCATGTAGATACGAGTCCTGATATGGCAGGAGGACCAGTCAAACCTCGCTTGGTAGCGAATTATGATGGCGGAGATATTGTACTTCATTCCGAGAAGTCGATCCTGCTTTCCCCAAAGGATTTTCCTGAACTTGCAGACTATATTGGGCAAGAGTTATTGGTCACGGACGGGTTGACGTTGTTAGGAGCTGATGACAAAGCAGGCATGTGCGCTATTGTCAGCGCTGTGGAGTATTTATTGAATCATCCGGATATTCCTCATGGCAAAGTTCGCATTGGTTTTACACCTGATGAAGAGATTGGACGGGGAGCTGACTTATTTGATGTAGCAGCTTTTGGGGCAGAATTTGCTTATACCGTTGATGGTGGGGAGCTTGGAGCGATTGAGTATGAAAATTTCAACGCTGCCAGTGCAACCGTCTTCATTCAAGGAAGGAGTGTTCATCCTGGGACGGCTAAAGGGAAAATGGTCAATGCACTATCCATAGCTGCTGAATATCAGCAGATGCTCCCAGCAGGGCAAAGTCCAGAGTATACAGATGATTATGAAGGATTTTTTCATGCCCATAAACTTAGCGGTGCTGTAGAGATGGCTTCCTTACATATATTGATACGAGATCATGACCGTCAAAAATTTGAAAGCCGTAAAATACTGCTAGAATCAATGACAGCATTTTTAAACGTTAAATATGGTGAGGGGACTGCAGCCATTGAGATTAAGGACTCATATTATAATATGAGAGAACAAGTTGAGCCGGTTAAATATATTATTGATTTAGCATGTGAGGCTATGGAAACAGTCGGCGTAAAACCAAGAATGAAACCAATTCGAGGTGGCACGGACGGAGCACGTTTATCCTTTATGGGGTTACCTTGTCCAAATATATTTACTGGTGGGCACAATTTTCATGGTAAATATGAATTTCTGCCAGTAGAATCTTTGATAAAGTCAGCTGAAACAGTAGTTGAGATTATTCGTAAAGTTGGAAAACTGGAAAAATCAAACTGAGAAATATAAGTTTCATGAACCACAAAGACGCAATATTGCGGTTGCAGTATTGCGTCTTTGTGGTTGAATTCATTTATTATGTTTAAAGGATTGAGGGTTTTTATCCTATCTAAATTCTAATTTTAGAGGGTGAAGAATGTAAAATAAATCTGTCTGCCATTGCGATCCAAGTGAAGCAATTCCCTGCTTGGTAAGAGGTTGCTTCACGTTGTTCGCAATGATAAAAGTTCACTCTACACCGTTCTTGAGATTTACCATAAGAACATCTACTATACATAATGCATATAGTATGGTAAGTAACTGGTTTAAGAATGGTAAGCGAAAGAGGTGTGATAAGGTGAAATATATGAGAAATGATTTTGAGAGAAATAGTAAGGACGTAGAACAACTCATAAAAGATGCTGAGGAGAGAATAAAAGAAGTAGGGGCAATTATCGATGATAAAGTAGGATTAACAGCAGAAAAATGGAATGTTTCTAAATGGATCATATGGACTGGAGGTACAATAGCAGTGCTAACGCTGATCAAGATTTTCATATAACTAAGTTGCTGAAAAGCGTTTATCTTTAAGCGGCATAGGTTTCGTAAAATATATATAAGAATGACGAACCGCAGAGGCACAGAGCGCGCAGAGAAAAAATCTATCTATCTTTTTTCTGTGTTCTCTGCAACTTTACGGTTCAATTTTTATTTTGGGACGCGTCAGCGTTTTCTTATACGATAGTAATGCCTTCTGATTTTAGGAGATTAGTGGCGTTTATTACATCTTGGGTGGTAGCATCTGGGACATCATCTAATGAGTATTTCAGATTCAGTATTTTCCATTTATGCCGTCCTAAAGAGTGATAAGGCAATAATTCTACTGGAACTAAAGCTGGCAGAGTATGGACAAGGCCGGCAAGTGCCTGTAAATCTTCTAATGAATTGGTGAGTCCCGGGATGATTACATAGCGTAAGGTTATGGGAATTGACTGAGCTGCATAGCTTAAATTTTCAAGAATCTGCTGATTATCAAATCCTGCTAACCAGCGGTGTTTTTGAGAATCTACGGCTTTTATGCTAAATAATGCTGCATTGGTATAGGGCAAAACAGCTGTAAGGTGTTTTTGATCATAATATCCGGCAGTATCAATAGTAGTATGGATATTATGGCTTTGACAGCCAAGGAATAGTTCTGCAACAAATTGAGACTGGAGCAATGGCTCACCACCGCTTGCGGTAATTCCTCCTCCAGAGGCATCGTAAAAGTGGCGATAATGTAATAGGTCTTTTAAAATCTGCTCCGTGGTAATGGATTGGCAGCCTTGCTGCCAAGTATCAGGATTGTGGCAAAAACGGCAACGTAATTTACAGCCTGATAAAAATAATACATATCGAATGCCTTGTCCATCGACGGTCCCAAAGTGTTCTATAGAATGATAATATCCCTGCATAATGAACATCTCCTAGTATGGAAGAATAATTGAAACACAAAGACACAATGCTGTTGCACACAAAGGGGACTACAAAAGATATTTGTGTCTTAGTGTCTTCGTGGTTCAAATTACCTTCTGAATCGTATCTCTTGAGACTTCTAATGAGGTATTGAAATTTATATTACAATGAATTATAGAATGTGCGGTCAATTACTTCAGCCTGTTGGGCTGGGGTAAGCTTGATGAAGTTAACGGCATAGCCTGATACTCGAATGGTAAGTTGAGGATATTTTTCAGGATGCTTTCTTGCATCTTCTAAAATGCTGCGGTCCAAGGCATTTACATTAATGTGGTGTCCCTGGCTGGCCGCATAGCCGTCTAATATACCCGATAAATTTTGTATTCTAGCATCTGTTGTTTTTCCTAAGGTAGCAGGGAGGATAGAGAAGGTATAAGAGATCCCATCACGACAGTCATCATAAGATAGCTTGCAAATGGACTGCATAGCAGCGAGTGCTCCTTTTTTGTCTCGACCATGCATTGGGTTGGCACCTGGGGCAAATGCTTGGCCTGCTTTGCGTCCGTCGGGGGTTGCACCTGTTTTTTTGCCATACATTACATTCGAGGTAATCGTAAGTATGGAGAGTGTATGTTCGGCATCACGATAAGCAGGGTGGTCTTTTAATTTTTGACTAAATTCTTTACTTAATTCGATTGCCAAAGTGTCAGCCCGATCATCATCATTACCGTAGAAGGGAAAATCTCTTTCAATAACAAAATCTTTAGCAAGACCTGTTTCATCACGCAATGGTTTCACTCTCCCATAGCGGATAGCGCTTAGGGAATCAGTTGCTACTGATAATCCAGCTACGCCAAAGGCCATGATGCGTTTCACATCCGTATCGTGCAGTGCCATTTGTGCTCTTTCATACGCGTATTTATCATGACTAAAGTGAATTAAATTCATTGTATTTACATACAAGCCAGTCAGCCAGCTAAGAACAATTGATAAGTTGTTCCTAACAATGTCATAGTCTAAGTAATCTCCCGCAGGTATTGGCATAGCTGGTGCCAGTTGTTCTCCGCTATTTTCATCACGTCCGCCGTTAATTGCCAATAATAAGGCTTTTGCTAAATTGGCTCTAGCGCCAAAAAGCTGCATTTGTTCACCAACCCGCATTGCTGATACGCAGCAAGCGATCGCATAATCATCACCATATACAGGTCTCATGATATCGTCATTTTCATATTGGATCGCACTGGTATCTAGTGAAACTTTTGCGCAGAACTTTTTAAAGTCAGCCGGTAGATTTACTGACCATAAAATAGTCAAATTTGGTTCAGGAGCCGGGCCCAAATTATATAAGGTGTGTAAGATCCGATAAGAAGTACGAGTTACTAAAGTGCGGCCATCCAGTCCTGTACCGCCAATGGCTTCTGTTACCCATAATGGATCGCCAGCAAATAATTCATTATAGTCAGGTGTACGCAAATGACGTGCTAAACGTAACTTAATGACCATTTGATCAATGAGCTCCTGCGCATCACTTTCTGACAGCGTACCATCGGACAAATCTCTGGAAAGATAAATATCAAGAAAAGTAGATACACGCCCAATGGACATCGCAGCGCCATTTTGTTCCTTAATAGAGGCAAGATAACCAAGATATAACCATTGAACGGCTTCCTGAGCATTTTCAGCTGGGCGGCTAATATCAAAACCATAGGATTTTCCCATAAGTATGATATCGTTAAGAGCTGCAATCTGGGCTGATACCTCTTCCCGTAAGCGCAGTATTTTTTCGTCCATTGGTTGATTGGCAAGATCTTGCAAGTCATTTTTTTTGGCTTCTAAGAGTTGATTGACTCCGTAGAGTGCTATGCGCCGATAATCTCCAATAATGCGTCCGCGGCCATAGCCGTCAGGTAAACCTGTGATAATTCCTAATTTACGGGCTTTTTTCATCTCATCTGTATACATATTAAATACAGCAGTATTATGTGTGGTAACGTGGTTACGATAAATATCACTTATAGCAGGATTCAGCTTGTAACCATAGGCTTCGCATGCTTGTTCAGCCATTCGAACACCGCCGTTGGCAATAACACTTCTCTTAAGAGGGGCATCTGTTTGTAGTCCAACAACGATTTCCAGTTCTCTTTCAATATACCCTGGCTTGTGAGAAGTGATGGTGGAAACTATATCAGGATCAACGTCTAATACACCCTGTTTTTCTCGTTCCTTTAATAATAATGAGCTGCATTTATTCCATAATTTTTTTGTGCGAGGCGTTGCGGGAGCTAGAAAATCACTATTTCCTTCATAAGGGGTATAGTTATGTTGAATAAAATCTCGTACATTAATCGAGTTTTGCCATATACCTGGTTTAAAGTCCTTCCATGCTTGTTTCATATTGTGATACCTCCTAGAGTGATAATTGTTATCAATTAATTCATTATAACCGTATTAACATGTTTTGCCTATGATATAAATCATATACTTAATCATTTTTACAATGTATTAACTATAAAAATGAAAAAACCGCCTGGGCGCAACTAAAATAGTTATGCCCAGGCGGTCGGCTAATACAAGATACAGTCCCTTGTGGTTATTCCACGATCCGCCAGTTCTGTATCTTTTTTATGAAATATGTTATGGAATAAAGTTTAACTTTTTCTTAACGTATTGTCAATATGAAATATTAAGACAAGAATGATCGATTCGATTAAGCAGATGCTTACACATTAAATTTCACATAAAATGTGGTGCCTAAAGGACTTGTATCAAACAGGATTTCTGCATTATGTCTGCGTGCAATATTGTAGCAGATTGCTAGTCCTAAACCCAGTTGATTTTCTTTCGTACTAAAGAAAGGGGTAGCTAATTTCTCTTCATCCTCAGGAGATATGCCTGAACCTTGATCTTTAATCGCTAAGACGACCTTCCCCATTTCTATAAAAGTGTAAATGTATAATACCGAACGAGGCAGCATGGCTTCCAGACCATTGCGAGCAAGGTGGAGTATGAGCTGACTAATCTCCTTATCATCAATTGGAAAATCAGGAATAGGTTCTAAATGGAGAGAGATTACTTTATTTGTAATCATCGCATCAGTCTGCATTAAAGGGAGGAGGGAATGAATAAGAGGATTTAAATTCTGCGGTTCTAATGTTAGAGCTTTGTTTTTGGCTAAGGAAATAAATTCGCTCATAATCTTATTGGAGTGATCAATTTCTGTTATCATAAGATCTAGAAGATCTTTATAGTTCTGGAATATATCTTTTTGAAGGAACATTTGTAAAAAACCACGGATCGTTGTCATCGGATTGCGGATTTCATGACCAATGCTGACAGCCATTTCCCCTACTAGATGCAGGCGATCGAGGCGTGCTAAATGCTGCTGCATCTGTTTTAACGGGCTAATATCGCGAATAATTAAGAAAAAATCATTTTTATTGTTGGCAGTTATTCGTCCTTCATAATAAAAAACTTTTGCGTTGATTGTCGATTGAAATTCAAAGGATTGCATAGTGTTGGTAGTCAAGGCTTTCTTAAAGTAATACATAATATGGGGTGTAGCGTGAGGAAGCAGATCTGCAATATTCTTATTATTAAAGTTGGTACTAGAAATATATGTAAAAAGGTTTTGAGAGGCTTGATAATCGAGAATTGTCCCATCTTTATCTAAAATAAATAACGTGTCAGGTATGGCATTGAGCAAGTTTTGAGTACGTTGTTGATGCTTTTTTAGATCTTGTTCCGCATGTTTTAGATCTGAAATGTTGCGCAGTGTGCATAATACCGATTGGATGGAACCGCTAGAACTTAGTTCGGGCACTAAGTGAGCATGATAATAAAACAGCTCATCGTGAAAGGTTTTGAATTTAGATTGAAAGGTTACATTTTTCTTAGTTTTAAAAACTCTGGTAATTTGGGTTTTCCACAATAAGTAGTCCTGGGGTGAAAGTGAGAAATCACGCAGCTTTGTGCCAACAATCTGTTCTGCTAAAATGCCAGTAGCAGTTTCTATTGCAGGATTAGCATAAATAAATTTCAAGTATTTATTAAAACGAATAATAATATCAGGAG
>CAMKSY010000053.1 GCA_946415545.1 uncultured Pelosinus sp.
GACTCAGACAGTTTGTTGGTTGGTGAGCCGGCACTTGCCATTGGTAATCCCCTTGGTTTGGAGTTTAAAGGGAGCGTAACTTCCGGAGTTATTAGCGCTCTGAATCGCTCTATTGAAATTGGAGAACGAAAATTTAAACTGATTCAAACGGATGCTGCTATTAATCCGGGAAATTCGGGTGGCGCGTTGGTAAATGCTGACGGTGTTGTCGTTGGGATTAACAGTGCAAAAATCGCAGTTGCAGGTGTAGAAGGTATCGGTTTTTCCATTCCGATTAATACTGCCAGGCCTATTTTACAATCTCTTATTGAAAAAGGACGTGTAGTAAGAGCTTATTTAGGCGTAGGCATACTTGATCGAAATACAGCTGCGGCCTATGGATATGAGCTTACTATTGATAAAGGGGTTTACTTGCTGCAAATCGCAAAAGGAGGGCCAGCAGCTAAGGCTGGTCTTAGAGAAGGTGACGTTATCTTGAAGATCGGAGATACTGAAGTGAATAGTGTAGCAGACCTAAGAGGAGCGGTGGATCAGCAGGCAGTTGGCAGTACTGTTAGTGTTACGATTCTTCGTAAAGGCAATCAGCAGACTGTAAGTGTACTTTTAGAAGAAATGCCGGCACAGCAGTAAATGAAAATTACAATTATCGCTGTTGGTAAAATTAAAGAAAAATATCTGACCATGGGCATCGCCGAATTCGTCAAGCGTCTAACTCCTTATTGCCGCTTGTCTATTATTGAAGTTGACGAAGAACGTATGCCTGAACATCCTTCTGATGCTGAAAAAGCAAAAGTACTGTTTAAAGAAGGAGAGCGCATGCTAAGACATGTGAAAGAAAGCAGCCATCTCATCATCCTTGACGTCATTGGCAAGCAAGCTTCCTCAGAAGAACTTGCTGAAAAAATAAGTGATTTAGGCGTTTCTGGAAAAAGTGATATTACCTTCATCATTGGAGGTGCTTTTGGCCTTTCCTCCGAGCTATTAAAAGCTGCAAAAGAAAGATTATCTTTTTCTAAAATGACATTTACTCATCAAATGATACGGCTGCTATTAGTAGAGCAGATTTATCGTGCATTTAAGATTAATCGGGGGGAACCGTACCATTGGTAACGGCGAAATTTGAGATAACCTTCATGGCAGGGTTATCTCAAATTTGTGATGAAATGGCAGTTCAGGCTTGCTTGACACAAGTATGCAGATGAAAGTTTATCTTTACGCCATCCCCTCTGTGAGTCATTTAATGGGACACTGTTCCCGTGTCCCATTAAATGCCCCTTCCAGGAATAACATCTTTTTCGCAAACCATTTCTACCTAATTTCAAGGAATACTTAATGAGCGCGACTCGGCAACTATTTCCGGAAGTTTCAAAGAGACAGCAACTTGGAATACTTGTTGTTCACAACATATAGAGCAATAACCGTGGTATTTGGCAGTAAGTGCTTTCACACTGGCAAGCCCCATTCCATGATCATCGCCGTGTTTCGAGGATACAAAACTATCGCCTTGACGTATGACGGAACCATGAAAAGAATTAGCAATTTTAATGACCAGATGATTCTTCGCTATGGTGGTTTTAATGTCAATATAACGCAACTGATTTGGGGGTATTTTACGGCAGGCTTCAACCGCGTTTTCCAAGCAATTGCCAAGAATAACGCACAGGTCTTGATCATCAATACCTACATTGTTAGGCAAATGCAAGCTTGTATTTACACGAACACCTTGCTCCTGCGCCACTTTTAGGTAATGGCAAATGAGAGCATCAGCAAATTGGTTAGAACAAACGCTAGGGAAAGCAATATCGTCATAGTGATTGCAAAGCTGGGCCAGATACGTTTCTGCTGCAGCCGAATTCTTTTTTGCTAAAAAAGCTAAGCATGTCACAAGATGATGCCGTAAGTCATGGCGCATTGTTTTCATAGTGTTAATACTGTCGTTTAGGTTGCGATAATGCTCACGCTGCAAGGCCAGTTGTTTTTCTGCTTGCTGATTATGCCTTGTCTGATAGATGGCTGTGGCAATCAGGTAATAGGTAAAAATAATCAATAAGGTACTTACTACTAATGGAAAGAAGTTGGCTAGCAAATAGGTTCGTTGCACCCCATAAAACGCCAGCAGTACAAATGACAACAGGGGAAAACAGGTAAACCCGAAATTTCGCTGATCAATAATCGCAATAATGTTGCTAACATGGGGTGACACATATTTCTTTATTAAAGGCAGTGATGCAGCCTCAAGCAGTAGGCCTGCCAAAACTAAACCACCTACATAATCGTCACATACGAATTGCTCTAGCGCTAAAAAGATAAGGAAATTAAACTGGGAAAGGGAAAAAATCATAAAAAAGACAAAAAGCTTAGCATTCATTGTTTCTTTAAAAATCACTGCGCAAGGGATCATATACCATGAGCCCACTATGTAGCCAACCAAAAAGGGATCAGGGATAATGGATTGTAAAATGCCGCGCAACAAGTAAATAGTGCCCCAGGTAACAATGAAGGCAGTCATTTGAAACCAGAAAGGACGCCGTGGAGTTAAGAATACATATAGCAGTAAAATATTTGTTATTAAAAATATAGCTCTGCTCACAAATAGTAAAATTTCTTCCAAAATAACCACTCCTACTGCTGCAATATTAAATCAAGCCCACCAAAAAAGGATTACGTGTTCTGTTGCAGAAATGTTAATTAGATGAATCTGGTTACGAGGTGGCGACCAATGCTAATCATAGCGATTTGTGACGATAATGCTGCTGACAGAATAAAGCTGCACGAAGCAATTGAAAACTATTTATGCCAGCAGGGTGTCAATGCCAATATCTTTGCTTACGATAACCCTGATAAATTAAACTCAGTTATCGAAAGTAAAACCATATGTTTTGATATCATATTTCTGGATATTATTATGGATGACATGAATGGAATGACCTGTGCACGGATAATCCGTAAACAGGACAAGTTAGTCAACATTATATTTCTGACAAGTTCAACCGATTACGTTTATGAAGGATACGAAGTCAACGCAACAGGTTATCTGGTAAAACCGATAAAGATGCATCAGTTAGCCAAGGTTATGGAGAAGGCAATAGTGCAGATCGAAAATGTTGATAGAGCAAGTATTGGCATCACTTACCGCGGTGTAACTCAAAAAATATCGACAAAAGATATCCTGTACTTAGAAAGTGAAAATAATAAAGTTAATATTGTTTTAGCGAAGACAGCGGAGAAAATAACTGTTTATACTAAACTGGATGAATTTGGACAAACGCAGCAGTTAAAAACTTTTATCCGGTCACACAAAAGCTATCTGGTTAATTTTTTATACATCGAGAAATATGTAAATGATAAGTTTGTATTAACTGACGGAACGGCTATACCAATTAGCCGGACCAATAAAGATAAAGCCAGGGAATCCTTCTACACCCTGCTACATAGTCAATAGTATATATAACCACAATTAGCTGCCATGCGTCATGCATGGTTTTTTTTATTATTTCGCCAATTTCACCAAAAAGCCTGCAGTTTTCCACATCTAAAAGTAATAGTCCCCACTATTTAACTATAATTAATGTAGATATTGGATTGTTAACGAGGAGGAGTTAATTTTGCTAAGACTGTCAGAAAATGCGATAAAGATGCTAGTATCCAAGTACAGGGCTGTTTTACAGCGTATGTTGGTTAAAAACACAGCTGTATTTGCAGCGTGCTGCGTGATGATCGGGGCGGCTGCGCCTGTCGGTGCTGCTGAGGTTACCTACGATGATGCCAAGGCGACAGGTGGCATAGGGCTGCAAACCGCCGCCATCGGCGGCGCGAGCAACCCAAGTCTGTTTCCCGGCACTTCTGCAGTGCCAGGGGCATCGGGCAACACGGTTACTGTAAACTATACAACAGGCACACAACCGTACCGGGTCTTTGGCGGCCTCTCAAATAGCGCGGCGGTGACTGACAACACGGTGAATTTTTTGCAGGGGACTGTGATCAATAATCTCTACGGTGGATATGATGCTGCTGGCGCGAATGGCTTGGGATCTACCGGCAATACCGTGACTATTTCCGGCGGCACAATTAATAACATGGCGATTAGCGGCTTAAGCCTCAATGGCAATGCCACCAATAACAAAATAACAATCTCGGGAGGCACTGTTAAAACACAAGTCCGCGGCGGCTCGGCTAATGCTGTGGGCGACGCTACAGGTAACAGTGTCATTATTTCCGGCGGCACGGTGGGTGATGGCTTAGGTACTCTATCTAATGGCTGGGTTATCGGCGGTTATAGTAAAAATGGTGTTTCGTCCGGCAACACAGTAAGCATCAGTGGTTCCGCTATAGTTAATCATATCGACGTGGGGGAATCTGACGATGGCCCGGTGACAGGCAACAAGCTGTTTATTAGTGGTGGCGAGATAATGAGTAGTACGGCCAGGGCTGCTTGGAGCAATACCGGTCTAGTCTCCGGCAACGAGGCGCACATGTCCGGTGGCATTATCCATAACTTTGATGGCGCCAGCGGGTCGCTTATGGGCGGATACAGTAATTCTGGCAATGCCGAGAATAACCTTGTAACCATGAGCGGCGGCAGTGTTTCCGATGTAACAGGCGGAAGTTCAGGGGATGGTAATGCTATAGGCAACAAAGCCATCATGAGCGGCGGAGAGGCGAATACGCTTGAGGGAGGATTTAGTTCAGAAGGCAGCACTGAAAACAACGAAGTACTGTTTAGTGATGGTAAGGTAGGTAACATTTATGGCGGCAAAACAATGGATAACAGTGTTGTTCTCGGTCATATTCCCGGAAATGCTTCCGGCAATACGGTCAACATCACTGGCGGCGAAATTCTTTACGATGTTTATGGCGGCATGAGTTTCCAGGGATCTGCCAACGATAATACAGTAACCATTGGCAGCAACGTACAATTGGCAGCCACATCTTCTGTTTACGGCGGTTGGATAGATCTTTCCAGCAGCGGCGCATCTACCGGCAATACCCTGAATGTCAACGGTTTCACAGGAACCCTCAAAGAAGTTAACAGCTTCCAAAACTACAACTTCTTCCTTCCTGCATCCCTGAAAAACGGCGGCACCATGCTCAGCGTTACCAATGCTACCAACCTAACAGGCACCCAGGTAGCAATTACCGGCATGGAAAGCAGCTCGCATACGTTGAAGCAAGGCGATACCATTACCTTGATCAACAACACTACAGGTACTCCTGCTGCCTATCGTGTATCTAACGTGCAGTCAGGCATTTCCATGCTCTATGATTTCGATATGGCGGCTACGGCGGGTAAGGGATTAACAGCAACACTAACCTCCGCACAAGTCAACCCGCAGACCAAGGCTCTCGCCGAAGGCGTTGCTGCCGGAATGGCTTTTGTTAACCAAGGTGTGGACATGGCAGCCGGTGACGGTTTGACTGATGCGAGGGCACAGGCGCAAGCAGCCGGAGGTGCAACAGCCATGTTTGGCGGCATGTCACATGGCTCGTCCAAGTATAAAACCGGCTCCCATGCCGATGTGAAAGGCACCTCCCTCATTATTGGCTGGGCTAAGCAGCAAGATGCCTGGAGCGGTGCAGTACTGAAAGGGCTATTCCTGGAAACAGGCTGGGGCAGCTATGACAGCTATAACAGCTTTGGTAATATGCCCAGTGTCAAAGGCAAGGGAGATACCCGCTACTATGGCCTAGGCGTACTCGCCAGACAGGATAAGGCAGACGGCACCTACTTGGAAGGTTCGCTGCGGGGCGGCAAAAGCAAAACCGACTTCAGCAGCAGCGACCTAAGAACTTCCGCCGGACAAAGAGCCTCCTACGACAGTGATGCTGCTTACTACGGCGCGCATATCGGCGTTGGCAAGCTGAAAGTCAATGGCAATAAAACACTGGACACTTATGTCAAATATCTCTGGACACACCAGAACGGTGATGATGTAACGGTCGCCGGAGAACGTTTTAACTTTGACGGCACAAATTCTCACCGCTTGCGCATCGGCGCCCGCCTAAGCCAAGCCCAGCCGGGCGGCAAAGTAACCAACTATGCCGGTTTGGCCTATGAATACGAGTTTGACGGTAAAGCCCGGGGCAGCGTCCACGGCATGAGCCTTGATGCCCCCAGCCTCAATGGCGGCACCGGCATCCTGGAATTGGGCGTAAGCATCAAAAGCCGCCCGGAAAGCAGCAACAGCCTCGAACTTGGCCTCCAGGGCTATGCCGGGAAACGGGAAGGTGTGACCGGGTCGGTGCAGCTTAAGCGGGTATTTTAGCTTCCGGGAGCTGCCTCAAGCAAGTGGCAGCTCCTTTACGTTGCTATGCCAAATTAAGCAGAAGAAAGAAATGGGTGAGACAATGAAATGGCTTAGATTCTTGTTCATGTTATTAGCCGTATGGTTGGGAATGTTCCAATGTCTGGATGTAAACGCCCGGGAAATGGTAGTTAACGGCCACGGTATTTCTCGTGAAGCGGCCATGCAGAATGCATTCCGCCAAGCTGTGGAACAAGCAGTCGGAACCCTGGTCGATTCGCAGACACGGGTGCGAAACTATGCTGTGCTAACCGATGATGTTTATACCAAATCGCAAGGCTTTATCAGAGAGTACTCTATTTTATCAGAACAATATATGGATGATAGGATTGTTATCCAGGCCAGGATAATAGTTGATTCTGAGCCTAATTCCCAACTTATGACGACCTTGCAGCGTTTGCAAATGATTGATGTGGGCTTGCGTGACCCCCGTATTGCCGTTATCGTCACCGAGCATTACAACCGGCCGCTCCCTGATACGGCAGCTGAATCAGCTATCATTAACCAACTAGTCGAGGCAGGCTTTAAGCGCTTGACAGATCCTGACAGGTTGGCCCATATTCGCCGCTCTGATGCGATCAAGGCTGTTATCAACCGCGGCGATACCGTCACAGCTATACGACTTGCTGCCACGGAACCGCTTGATTATTTGATTGTGGGGGAAGCCTTTAGTGAACATGCAGGATATGCTCCCGGTCACAACATCATATCCTGCTACGCGCGTGTCGAGACAAGATTGATTAAGGCCGATACCGGCGAGATTATTGCGGCACAAGGCTTTCATAGCAGTGGAATTGATGTTACTGAACTTGCTGCTGCCAAGGCATCCTTGAACAATGCCGGTAAACTGGCCGGAAAGTTCTTTGCCGACAAGCTAATGACTTATGCCGCCAACCCGGAAAAGGGACTTCGGCTCAAGGTAGTCGCCGTCAATGATTATGCGGTTATTAATCTACTGGGGCGCTTAGTCAGAGAGCAGCCTGGAGTCAGTAACGTGTTTTTGCGGGATTATCAGCAGGGAACGGCGATGTTTGATGTCAATTATCACGGCAATCCGGCTATATTAGCAGAACGGTTAGAAAAAATGCCGGCGTTAGCGGTAAAGGTAAATGAGATTAGTCACAGCGTAATTGTAGTTAGCCTGAGGTAAACCAAAATGGGGGGATTTTATATGATGCGCAAGGGTATATGGGGCATGGTACTGGTTTGTATTATTATTGTTGTATCTTCAAATGCAGCGTTGGCAGCTGCAAACACCACCAAAAAGATGGGAGTGCTTACTCTCAAAAATAATAGCTCGTTCCATAACCTTGGTGTCATGGCCGCTGATATGCTTACTGCGGACTTGATAAAGCTCAAATCATGTACTATTGTTGAACGTAGTGAATTATCGCGTGTATTTGAAGAACAAGCAATGGGGGCAAGGGGTTTTTTGGATGAGGCAACAGTAACCAAGTTAGGCGGTATATTGGGGTTGGATTACTTAGTGATGGGTACGGTAGATGGAATTGTAAAAGAAGAACCGGGACATTATTACTATTACGATAAATATGACAAAAAAACAAAGCAAACGCGTAAAGAGAAAAGATGGGTTGATACCAAATTCAACACCTCTGCCAACCTCACCATAAAATTAGTGGATGTAAAAAATGGACAAATCGTTTGGTCAGGGCAAACATCAGGCAGTTCCTCCGGTAAAAGCATCAGTGGTGCGGTCACAGCGGCTGCTTACGACCTAGTTAGAGAGATATACCACTTTATTCCCATACAAGGCTATGTGATTAAAGTGGAAGGCGACAAATATACTATTGACTTAGGTACTAACCATAATATGGCTAAGCGTGATAAATTGCTGGTCACTGGTGTAGGTGAGACGATACAACATCCGGTAACCGGTCAATTGATTGTCATCCAAAAAAATATTGCCGAACTAGAAGTTGTTGAAGTTTTTGATACTATTTGCGTGGCGAAACGAAAAGATAAGGATAGCGACAAAGCCCCAACGCTGCAGCAATCTGCTAAAGTAGGAGATACTGTAACCAGGCAATTAAGAAAAAAACCAAGCAGCTTTTTAGGCTTGGGCTGGTCGGGAAAACATGACTTTTAAAAGGTATTCAGGGTCACCACCCCGGCCTACGGGCAATCCCGCCACAAAAGGGAATTAAGAATATTTCGTCATATAGTCTAGTAATCATGCAGGTTTGAAGTTTTCGAGGATGCTTAATCATACAAGGGAGGAAACTTACATGTTAAAAAAATATTGTGTCGCTTTCACCATTGGTGCAATACTGTTCACTGCTGTACCATCACTGGCAGGTGCAGCGTTGATAAATACGAATGCAAATGTGTCGGTAACTGCAATTGATCAAATTGGCAGGCATGGCACTGTGAATTGGCAACAAGGTGTGGTTGAGGCTGTCGGTACAGGTGTCCCGTCCTATGAAGCCGATTACCCTGCACAAGCCAGAGCTATGGCTAAAAGAGCAGCCGTTGTAGATGCACAGCGCAATCTTTTAGAAGCCATTCGTGGTGTTCAAGTTACTGCCGAAACTACTGTGCAAAACTTTGCAATTGCTGATGATACCATTAAAACTAAAGTCAGTGGTATCGTTAAAGGTGCCAAAATTGTTCATGAACAGCAATTGGCTGATGGCACATATCAAATAATTATGCGTATTAATCTATTCGGACAAGGCAGTGTCGCAGAAGCTATTACCTATCCTGCAAAATCAACTATCCCGGATCTGTTACTAAGCCCATCTCCTGCCTACAAACCGGCAGACCTTCCCTTAGCTGTCAGCTTCAGTTATACCGGTTTGGTGATTGACGTAACCGGCCTGCCTTTGACGCGGGCGATGTCTCCCGTGGTCTTTGATGATATTGGCCGCAAAATTTACGGCCATGAAAATATTATCCCCCAATATGTAATATCGCAAGGCATGATTGACTATATGTGTACACCAGAAGATTTAAGAACGCTCGAACTTGGTCACTCTCGTGCCGGTACTAAGCCAATAACAGTAAAAGCACTTAAACTGCGCGACCACAATGTCAATATCATTATCAGTCAAGCTGATGCTGATAAAATATTAGCTGCCAATATGCAGGATAACTTTTTGATGCAAGCGAGGGTTTGTGTACGACAAAATATTTAACTAGAAATGCGAGGACAGGGATGTTGTTTTCGCTGAAAGAATTGATATAATTGACTCAGAGGTGAAGAAAGTAGCAAGAAAGTCAAGAGGAAAAAGTGCCAGCGGAATACATCATAGTGCGCATATCTGCATTGAACTTCTGTCCAGGTAAGGACGGTATGTGAGAAGGAACTGTTATTGAATAAGTATCAAAACATTGAGGCCAATGAGGGCAGACCCGTTGCCCTTTCCAGCACCGTTTGACCCGATACGGAGAACTGTACCATTGGTAATGGCGAATAATTATCTGTTAGATAAGGCGTATGGACTTATGGCCCTCGTTAACATATTATATGACTCATTATCACAATTCGTCTTCATCCTCCATAGAATAATAACAAAGTAGTTATGTAAAATCAAAACTTGGAGTTGATGACTGATGGAAGATAGAAATAATTTCAATTTTTCCTTTCTCACGTGGAATATATATCTTGGCACGGATACGACACCGCTGGCAATCGCTCCGCCGGCAAAAACTCCCTGAAGTGGTAACCGAAGTGTTCAGGCAATTCCTGGCGACCAATTTTCCTGTGCGCGTGAAGGCGATTGCCAGTGAAATCTTTGCAAAAAAACCTGATCTAATCGGGTTGCAAGAAGTAGAAGTGTGGCAATTGGAAATCCCTAATTTAGGAATAGTTACCTATGACTTTGTGGAATTGTTGCTGATTGAGCTCAAAGAAATAGGACTAGACTACAAAATTGCCGCCCAAAACCGGAACTATTCAGCGCAACTTCCCGACAGCACGGAAATACAATTCGGTTATTGGATACCGACGTGATATTGATCCGCGAGCGCTGTGGACTGAATATCATTAATAAGCAAGAAGATAATTACAAAGCCAATCTAACTGTACTGATTGTGGGGCAACCGTTCGTATTGCTTCGAGGATGGTCCTTGGTTGACGTTAAAGTGGACGGACATATTTTCAGAATGATAAACACCCATCTGCAAAGCCCCGATGCACCTGGCGCTGCTAGAATTCAGGTTGCACAAGCACAGGAACTACTGGAGGGACCTGCTAATACCAATCTGCCCGTGGTCGTTACGGGGGACTTGAATTCAAACGCCGACGGCAGCGAAATGTCGACATACGGGCTGTTTATTGTGAAAACAAAATGTGTACCAAATACCCAAAAGGGCACACTTAAATAAACCTATCGAAAATAGGTAAAAATGATCTTGTAGTTAAGTTGTTCGATGTTGCAAACCGTAATTATTTGATATATATTTAAACCAAGCTATTATTTAGTGGTGGCGATGAGTATGCCTTTAAGGCAATAGTTGAGTCATAGAACTCGCCAGATTTTAACAGCTTATAAGTAAGTGTTAAAATCTTTCTCGCCACGGCTATAATAGCTTTTTTTCTGCCTAGTTTTCCTTGGTGTGACCAGAACCACATTGCAAACGAACTTTTCCTTACTCGTACTGAGGCCCAAGCTACCTGACACAAGATAGATTTGATACAAGGATTACCATGTAGAATTTTTCGGGACTTTACTTTTCCAGCACTTTCATCGTTTCGGGGGGATAAACCAGCCCAAGAGCACAATTTTGCACTACTGCTAAAATGATTCTGTGGAGTTGCACTAATTTTTGAGATGACTGTTAATGCAGATAAAGTGTCGATACCCGGTATGGAATCTAATTGCTCAATCGCTGTTTGGTAAGGCTGAGCCACTTCTTGCATGATAAGCAATAGTTCTTCCATCTCTTTTTGTACCTGATCTATTTTGGCAAGTAATGTCTTTAATAGTCTACGCTCGCAAATCGCTAGTTTACCTTTAATTGCTTCATGAATTTCTTCACTGGATTTTTTTTATACGCTTATCAATGACTTCAATGACATCGCTAGGCAAGAGATGGCCCATTTCCGATAACTTGTATAGTAATTTTCTGCCACTTACTCCATAGACATTACTCAGCACACTGGATAGTTTAAAACCGTGAGTTTGTAGAAACTTTTCCAGACGATTTAAGTATCTACTCTTTTCGTAAGTAAATGACCGGTAGAGCCTAGCGTATTCACGAAGATTTCTCGTAATTTTATCTGGCACAAAACTAGCTTCTAACAACCCATGCCGAAGCAGTGTCGCTATCCATTCTGCATCTTTTACATCATTTTTTCTCCCATGTAAATTTCTCATATGATGCGCATTTACTACCAGTAAAGATTGATATTCACTATGTAGCTCTTCAATTGCCTCATATACCGGACGCCAATATACGCCCGTACTTTCCATAGCAATATGATAGCACTCGTGATTAAGCAGCCATTGAACAAAGGCAGCTAAATCATTGGGCATTGTTTTAAACTCAGTCCGAATCATCTCTGGATTATCCGTTAGCCCTTTGATGATACAGACTTGTAGAATATCTCGATGTACATCTACACCACAACAGCACTCCAAAAGGGCTTCCATAAAAATCACTCCACTCAAAATTATTGCAGGAAGGATTATCTGATTTTAAAGAAGTTTATTGTACGCCATCAAGTGGTAGTTCTCTGTGCTCTAAGACAATCTAATCATGTTCTAAAAAACGGAGTTATCTCCAAACCGTCCCTCGATTTTTTCCTGCTTCTTTGAGTATATCATTTTTGCTGTTGTTTTCATCCGTTCTCCTGTGGCAAGCAATTGTCATGGCTGTTTTTTGACTTGTGAGAATAGGCATACATAGTAGATTTTTTTACAGGGTATCATTGCTCTATTCGCCGTTAGAGATGGTACGGAGAAAACTACCATCATTGAGGTGTATCGGGTCAAATGGCAGATTTTAAAAAATAAGAATTAGCAGGCTACATGCTGAAATGGTGTAGTCTGCTATTCATATTTTTGATGACTATTAATGCGAAAGTTAGTACTATTGTTTTAAGGTAAACCATTTGTTCCTTGATGTGGTTCTTTATATAATAGTGTTCAAAAGATTATCAGAGGGGTATAATATAAGTAAAGTCTTGGAGGTGAAATCAATGACATTAGCAGAAAAGTTATTGCAGGAATTCCAAAAATTGTCTGAGGATAAGCAGCGGCAGACCATTGATTTTGTTGAATTCTTGCATAATAAAGAACAAAAAAAGTTAGAAGATATGATGGATGCTGTTATTGATGATAATAAAGAAGCTTTTCTGGAGCTAGCCAAGTGATGCATGGCTTATCAGTCGAAAATATTATGCTTTTACATCAGAAGCTCATAGATCAGACGGGTGGAAGACATGGTGTAAGGGATATGAATTTAGTTGAGAGCGCAATCAATCGGGCGTTTGCTACTTTCGATGGCAATGATTTATATGAAATGACTGAAGATAAAATTGCGGCGATTGCCTTTGGTCTGATTAATAATCATGGTTTTGTTGATGGCAATAAAAGAGTTGGTATTGCTGTCATGCTCTTGCTGTTAAAGCTAAATGGTTATGCTTTGCATTATAGCCAAGAAGAGCTTGTATTTATAGGGATTCATATAGCTGATGGAAGCATGGATGAGGTTGGTATTCAGGAATGGATTAATCAACATAAGCAATACTAATCAATCATTTGAGTTAATAAAATTCTTAAGATTTTTCAAATAGGAGACAGCTTGGGACGTTCCTTTTTTGTCATAATAAAGTTACTAAAAAAGGAACGTCCCCCAGTGTCCTAAAAAGATTTGGGATAGCGACTAAAGAAGGTTCAGATAGGCGAGCTATGTTGATTATCAAAACGGGATTATCGGCTTGGCCTATATCGATGCCGATGTAATTGAACAGGGGACTATTTCCAAAATGGTATTTGCGCTATTAGGAGAGCCATTTTTTTTACTTAAAAAGTCAAATATGATATGATCATTACAGTCTAGTTGGGCGGTAATTAATACAACCTCTAAATGGTCCTAGCCTTAGGGAGTTGATTACCGAATTACATTAGGCCAGGTTGAGGTACTGGCAGCTGAGGCAATTACGGGATCTGAGGCCAGGCTGCTTAAAAGGAGATATTAATGAAAACAATACTATATGTGCTTCTAGACCAATGGACAGATTGGGAAGCTGCTTACTTATCTTCGCAAATAAAAATGTTGGGACAAGGTGGATATGATAACAAAACAGTCTCGTTAACCAAGGAGTGCGTTGAGTCCATAGGTGGTTTTCGGGTTTCTCCCGACTATGATATACATTCAATACCAGCAGATTATGCTGCCTTAATTCTGATAGGTGGGATGTCATGGCAGAAAGAAGCTGCAAAGCAGATAAAACCATTGGTAGATAGGTGCCTTGCTGAAAAAAAGGTTTTAGGCGCTATTTGTGATGCCTCTGGATTTTTGGGTACAATTGGCGTTCTAAACACTGTTAAGCATACAAGTAATGATTTGAACAGCCTAAAGGCGTGGGCCGGTGCGGCATATACAGGCGAGAAAAAATTTATCATGGAACAGGCTGTAAGTGACAACAATATCGTAACTGCCAATGGTACTGCGGCGTTATAATTTGCAAGAGAAGTAATGCTTACTTTACAGGTTGCACCAGAAGAGAAAATTATGGAGTGGTATCAGTTCCTTAAAAAAGGCTGCTATCATGCACCTATGCCGAGGATATAAAATCAAAGCCCAATTGTGGAATAGGGTATGGGATTTGTCTGGTCATGGATCGCTGCGTCAAATTCCTGTCCAGATAAAGACAGATACGAAGATGTACTGTTATTAATGTAGCGCCGAAATATTTAGGGCAATGAGGGCAGACCTCATTGCCCTTTCTAGCATCTTACCACTGCTTTTTTTGCTGCAAGTCTTGAGGGATTTTTTGTTTCTAAGTAAAAAGCTGTTCTGATCGTCCTGCAGATGGGGGAGAATAAGAAAGGAGACTACTAAATGAAATATGAATGGAAAAAGCATGAAAAGAGCCTATATTTTCCTAAGCAAATACCTGAAGTGATTACGATTCCAAAACAAACATTTTTTATGTTAAAAGGAAAAGGAGATCCCAATAGTGATTCTTTCGCAGAAAAGATAGGTGTTCTTTATTCTTTAGCTTATGCCGTTAGAATGATGCCAAAGCAGGGGTATATTCCTGAAGGCTACTTCGAATACACGGTGTATCCCTTAGAAGGGCTATGGGATTTAACAGAAGAAGGAAAGACGTCTGAACCATTAAACAAAGATGAATTTCTATACACAATCATGATTAGACAACCTGATTTTGTCGTAGAGGATGTTGTAAAAAAAGCATTTGATACTGTGAGGAAAAAGAAACCGCATCCGTTACTGGAGGATGTGATATTCGGAGCGTTTGAAGATGGGTTATCGGTACAAATGCTGCATTTAGGTTCGTACGATGATGAACCGCAGAGTTTTAAAATAATGAATGAATTCATAGCGAAGAATAACCTTGTAAAAAGCTCTTTAAGCCATAGGGAAATCTATCTTTCGGATGCGAGAAAAGTGCAATCAGATAAACTGAAAACTGTTCTGCGGTACATGGTTAAGCCAGTCGAATAAAAACAACTACAGGTTGAATTCGCGATATTAAGCCCTACATGCCAGCCTGGTGTTCTAATTGGCCTAAAAATGTGGAGGATCCCAGAGAGTTTGACTGGAGCTCAGTTCTTAACTTTTAACTCATAAAAATCTGATGGTAAAGAAAAGTCTCAAGTCCTGAAACCTTTTGGGCTTGAGGGCTTTTGGTTTGCATGTTGATGCAGCAAGCGGCTTATGTATGTCGGTAATCATTTACCAAATGGTATCTGCGCGAGTGGCAAAGCAAGCTTGTTTTACTTAGAAAGTGGTATATGCTATGATCATTACAGAGATAGTTGAGGCGGTAAGTCTATAAAAAACGACAGTAGCGTCAGGGGGATTTCCCTTATCAATAATGGATATTTTAAGAAAGCATAAGGAGCGTGTTGACTTGATGGAGCCTTCTAGAATGATATTTCATCATATCGGCAAACCGATTTCTTTAGAAAGTATTAAGGATAATAAAGATGTAAAATACAGTCCTTTGTTCGATATGTATTCGTTGAATACTCAAAACGGCTTGTCGCTCCCGATTGAGTGGCACGCCTTCGGAACCAATTCTTCACTAGACAGGAGAATCCAGACAGAACCCCATATCGCTTTCAAAGTGAAGGATATTGCTGCTGCTCTCATTGGGCAGGAAATTGTTATGCCGCTGTATGAGCCTTTCTCAGGCTATCGTTGCGCCATAATACAGGTAAACGGGGTACTAATTGAGCTCATTGAAACTTCGCTGTCAGAGGAAAAAATCTGGCATGATGAAGAAACGCTGAAAAATGGTGTTTTATACGGCGGAGAAGAGCAGAACTTTAGACTGGAAAGCGAACGGCTGCGGTTCCGCAAGATCACGGCGAAGGATTTTCATCTGCTCAGGGGATTACTGAGAGATCCAGATGTGATGTACGCATGGGAGCATACCTTTTCCGACGAGCAGGTGCACGAATGGATTCAAAAGCAGCTTGCATATTATGTCCAGGATGGCGTAGGCCATTTTGCTGTTCATGAGAAAAATACTGGTGCCTTTGTCGGCCAAATGGGTCTGCATCGCTTTGTGCTGGATAATTTGCAAGGCTTTGAAGTGTGTTATATGCTGTCGCCCCATCACTGGAAAAAAGGATATGCAATCGAAGGTGTGCGACGCCTCGAAGCGTATGCCTATGAAGAATTGGGGCAGCGTACACTTTATGCTCAGGTGAAAACAAACAATAAAGCATCTATTGTTGTTGCGGAAAAGTCTGGTTTTATAAAACAGTTAAAATTCACTAAATACTATAACGCAAAGACAATGGATCATTTTCTCTATGGGAAAACACTGACTGATATGTCAAGAGGACGGGGTTATTGATACTGTTGTAAGTGCGCAATACGATAAAGCTGGGGTGTAAATTAATAACCCTTGCTAATATAGCAGATTTACAATAAAATATATCACAATAAGCAAAAGGAAAATGACATATAAATTAATAGGAGGATGTACATAGTGAAGGGATCTTCAAAAACGTATTGTCTATTACTGGTTCTTATTTTATTGGCTGGTCTACTTTCTGGTTGCACAGATAGTGCAAGCAAAGATATTAAAATCGGTATGGTATATGAGTTAACAGGAAACACTGCATCTTATGGAACCTCGGCTGCTAATGGTGCCAAATTAGCCTTTAAAGAAGTAAATG
>CAMKSY010000054.1 GCA_946415545.1 uncultured Pelosinus sp.
TGTGAATAACTTATTTTTAAAAAGAAAGGTTTTAACGAAAAAAAAATACAACAGCAAAATAAAAAGTATTTCGCAGCCTTGTATTTATCAAGTATAATAGAGTTATTAAATAGTGTGGATAAAAGTGTGCATAAAGCTATGTTTTTGTGAATAACTTTTACTTTATGTAGATAAAAATGAAAATAGAAAGAATATGTGGATATCTTGTCATGTTTTATATTATCAAAAACTATATAAGTTATCAACAGATTTTTATCAAATAGGACATTTTGTCTACAAAATTATCCACAATAATCAAAAACTATCAACAAGTATATTTCTTGACACTGAGGGCTTGGCTAGTCTATAATCTTTAGTGTTAAAATATAGGCATTTTAACGTGATATTTTTGGTATTTTAGCAAGGAGGTGTAAATAAATGAAACGTACTTATCAACCAAATAACTTGTGGAAAAAAAGAACCCATGGTTTCCGTGAGCGTATGAAAACCAGAGGTGGTCAATTAGTCCTTAAAAGAAGACGTGCTAGAAGCAGAAAGAAATTATCTGCGTAATAGGACGCCAGAGCAGGCCTATTTTCCATATGGCGGGATGATAAACTGTGATATATAAGTTATCTAAGCAAGGGATTCTACACAAAAATAAAAATTTCCAAGCTGTATATAAAGCCGGCAAATCATACGCTAATCGAATGGTAGTACTTTATGTGCTGCCTACTCATAGTGTTGTTCGTCGAGTCGGATTTGCTGCAGGCAAAAGGTTGGGTGGTGCGGTAGTACGCAATCGTGTTAAACGTCTTTTGCGAGACTCCTATCGTTTAAACCAGCATAAGTTAATCAATGGAATTGATTTGCTGTTAGTTGGCAGACAAGCTGCAGTAAGCTCAAATTCTACAGCTGTTGGTAAAGCGTTTATTCATTTGTGTGAAAAGGCAAAAATTTTGGCTAAGTAGGTAGTTGATAATGGAAAAAATAGTTATAATGATGATTAAAGGTTATCGTTTATTTATTTCACCGCTCAAACCGCCTACTTGCCGTTTTGTGCCGACTTGTTCAGAGTATGCATTACAGGCAATTGAGAAATATGGGATTTTCCGTGGGGGTATTATGGCTGTGCGGCGCATTTTGCGTTGTCATCCTTTCCATCCTGGCGGATATGATCCTGTTTGATATATAAGATTCGATTCAAGATTATAATTGATGTTGTCACAAATTAATACTGAGGACGTGAGATATTGGCTTTGTTTGATTCGGCGATTGCATTATTGCAGCATATATTAACATTTTTTTATGATATGACTGCTGGCATTGGTATACCTAATTATGGTATAGCTATTATTTTGGTAACTTTAATTATAAAGTTACTATTATACCCTTTAACTGTAAAACAAGTTAAAGGTATGAAGGCTATGCAGGATTTACAGCCTAAAATGAAAGAAATACAAGAGAAATACAAAGGTAACCCTGAAAAATTGAATAAGGAAATGGCGCTTTTATATAAAGAGTCCGGGGTCAATCCTTTATCAGGCTGTCTGCCTCTATTGGTTCAGATGCCTATACTGATGGGAATTTTCTTTGCTATTCGTGATTATCAATATGCACAAATACCTAGTTTTTTGTGGATTGCTAATTTGTCTCATCCTGATCCCTTATATATTTTACCTGTACTATCAGCAGCTACTACTTATATTCAACAAAAACAGACAAGCAGTGATATGAATCAACAGGCAAAAATGATGATGACTTTTATGCCATTGTTTATCGGCTATATTAGTATTACTTTTCCTGCTGGACTTGTATTATACTGGGTAATGAGTAACGCATTCCAAATTGCTCAACAGTGGTGGATGTACCGTGGTGAAGCTCAAAAATAAGGAGGCTAATTAACACGATGACTTCTGTGGATATGACAGGTAAAACCGTTGAAGAAGCGGTGCGACTGGCTTTAAATGAACTTCAAGTTGGAGAAGACCGCATTGAGTATGAAGTGTTAGAAGCGCCCAGTAAAGGTTTATTTGGCTTTATTGGCAGTAAGCCTGCTAAAGTGCGAGTGACGATTAAGCCAATTGATCCGGTACAAGTGGCTCACGATTTTTTGAATACTGTTTTTGATTTAATGAAATTAGAAGTACAGATTGAAAAAGCAGAAAAAGAAGGCTCTATCCATTTTAATATTCGAGGAAATGACTTAGGCATATTGATTGGTAAACATGGTCAGACGCTAGACGCCCTGCAGTATTTAACTAATTTGACAGCAAATCGTGATATTGATGGTAAGGTACGTATCATTCTTGATGTGGAAGATTACCGTCAGCGTCGTACAGATACTTTAAATCGTTTAGCTGCTCGTTTGGCTGATTCTGTAAAGCGTCGTGGAGAAAAAGTAGTACTAGAGCCGATGAGTCCTAATGAACGAAAAATTATCCATATGGCTCTTCAAGATGATCAGCGAATTATTACTTACAGTGAAGGGGAAGAACCCTATCGCAAAATTGTGATTGCTTTAAAAAGATAGATAGCTTACATATTGTAAAACCCAGTAATAATTAGTTATTACTGGGTTTTACTACTAAAGAATAGTCATGAATACTAATTATGCACTAGATAAATATTCTCAAATAAATAGGTAAAGATAGTAACAGCATAGTATTTTTTAGAAAAACATCATTCATTACCTTGTTTAAGGATATAGTTGATTATTTTTACGAGAGTTTACAGTTATATTATAAGGAGGAATAAATGTGTTTGCAGAGGATACGATTAGTACAATCGCTACTGCTCCAGGTGAAGGAGCTATTGGCATTATACGTATAAGCGGCTCCTTGTCAATGAAGATAGCGGAAACATTTTTTCGTGGAATAAATGGGAAGAATGTAGGTCAGATCGCATCCCGGCAAGTGGCATATGGACATATTATAAATCCTGAGAATGGTCAGATTATTGACGAGGTTTTATTACTTGTCATGCATGGTCCTAAATCCTATACGCGAGAAGATGTTGTGGAAATTCATTGCCATGGTGGCCCGGTGCCAATGAAGAAGATTCTGGCACTTACACTGCAGTATGGGGCACGATTATCTGAACCTGGTGAATTTACAAAACGGGCATTTTTAAATGGCAGACTTGATTTATCTCAGGCAGAAGCCGTTATGGATATTATTAGAGCGAAAACAGATGCCTCTCTTCGTATGGCTGTGGGACATCTATCAGGAGCGTTATCAGACCAGATACGAAAAATGAGATATGAAATTTTACGAATGATTGCCAATTTAGAAGCGACTATTGATTTTCCTGAAGAAGATATCGAGGTGTTAGCCGCTCAGGATGTTAGAGCAGCAGTAGCGCTCTTATTGGTCGATATAGATCATCTATTGCTTACAAAAGAAACGGGAAGAATATTGCGTGAAGGATTAGAAACTGTAATTCTTGGTAAACCCAATGTGGGTAAATCCAGCTTGTTAAATGCCTTATTGAAAGAAAAAAGAGCGATTGTAACAGATATTCCAGGGACAACCCGTGATGTAATTGAAGAATTCGTTAATTTATCAGGTGTTCCTTTAAAGATTGTAGATACTGCTGGTATTAGAGAAACTTCTGATATTATTGAACAAATGGGTGTGGAAAAGGCGAAAGAATTTGTTGTGACGGCGGATTTAATTTTGCTATTATTAGATGCATCCCTGCCATTATCCGCAGAAGATAGAGACGTATTAACTATGCTTTCCGGTAAACAGGCAATTGTCTTAGTGAATAAAACAGATCTGCCAGTACAGCTAAATTTTGATGAAATATATACCTACATCGCAGATACAAAAGTATTAAAGATATCGGTAATGGAAGGCACTGGCTTATCGGAACTGGAGCAGATGATTGTGGATATGGTGTACGGTGGGAAAATCACTCAAAAAGAGGGGGCGTTTCTCACCAATTTGCGTCAAGCTAACTTATTAGAACAAGCTAAATTTCATTTAGAAGCTTCGATTGCGACAATCGATGAGGGAATGCCATCAGATTGTATTGTGATTGATTTAAAAGAAAGTTGGGACAAACTAGGGGAGATTACAGGAGATACAGTGGGCGAAGATATTATTGATCAGATTTTCACTCAATTTTGTATTGGTAAATAGGGGAGTGGCAAATTGTGTTTATTGCAGGCGAGTATGATGTAATTGTGATTGGATCTGGTCATTCTGGATGTGAGGCAGCATTAGCGGCTGCCCGTATGGGTTGTCAAACGCTGTTAACGACGATTAATTTAGATAATATTGCCTTTATGCCATGTAATCCTTCTGTTGGTGGCCCGGCTAAAGGGCATTTAGTAAGAGAAATAGATGCATTAGGCGGGCAAATGGGGATAAATGCCGATAAAACCAGCATTCAGATGAGAATGCTAAATACAGGAAAAGGTCCAGCTGTACATGCATTAAGAGCCCAGGCTGACAAGAATTTATACCATATCACAATGAAAGAAACAATTGAAAACCAGCCTAATTTAGATGTGAAGCAGGTATTGGTCGAAAGGATACTGTCCAAAGAGAACAAGGTATATGGAATTGAAGTGGAAACTGGAGAAATTTATTATACTAAAAGTATAATATTAGCAACAGGAACTTATTTAGGCGGAAAAATTATTATAGGGGAACTTGCATATAAAGGCGGTCCTAATGGCCAGCGAGCTTCTGAAAATTTAACTTCATCCTTGAATGAATTAAATATTCGTATTATGCGATTTAAAACAGGTACTCCGGCAAGGGTAGATAAGCGGTCTTTGGATTTTACCAAGATGATTGAGCAGCCAGGTGATGAAGAGGTCCATAACTTTTCTTTTTTAAGTGAAATTACAACTAGAAAGCAATTGTCCTGCTGGCTGACATATACCAATGAAAAAACTCATGAAATCATACGAAATAATCTGCATCGTGCTCCTATGTATACGGGAATTGTAGAGGGGGTTGGGCCTAGATATTGCCCATCCATTGAATCAAAGATTGTAAGATTTGCCGATAAAAATGCACATCAATTATTTATAGAACCAGAAGGGTACCATACTAATGAAATGTATGTGCAAGGCATGTCTACAAGCCTGCCGATTGATGTACAATATGAATTCTTGCGAACCATTGCTGGCATGGAGAATGTAAAAATTATGCGTCCGGGTTATGCGATTGATTACGATTGCATTGATTCCACTCAGCTTAAGCCGACTTTAGAATTTAAGACGGTTCAAGGATTATTCTCAGCAGGTCAGATTAATGGTACATCAGGATATGAAGAAGCTGCAGCCCAAGGTTTAGTAGCTGGTATTAATGCTGCCCTGTTGATTAAAGGTCAGGAACCACTGGTTTTGTCTCGTTCTGATGGATATATTGGAGTACTGATTGATGATTTAGTTACAAAAGGAACCAATGAACCCTATCGGATTATGACCTCTCGAGCTGAATTCCGCCTCATTTTGCGTCAGGACAATGCAGACTTGCGTCTAACAGAGATTGGACGCAGAATTGGCTTAGTTAGTGATGAACGTTATGCTAAATTTGTTAGCAAACGTGATTCTATTGAAGAAAGTTTAAAACTATTGCGCAGTGTAATGATTACTCCCACCCCCGAAATACAGGCAAAGATGCAGGTTATGGGAACAGTAGAATTGCGTACAGGTATTATGCTGTACGATTTATTGCGGAGAACGGAAATTAACTATAGCATGATTTCCGAGCATTTTGATGTGCCTCTTTTGGATTCTGAGGTACAGCAGCAAGTAGAAATTTCTGCTAAATATGAAGGATATATTAGCAAGCAGCTTGAACAAGTAGAGCGGGCGGCCAGATTAGATGAAAAATTATTACCTGAGGATATTGATTATATGCAGCTGAGCGGCTTGGCTGTGGAAGCTAGAGAAAAATTGAATGAAATTCGCCCGTTATCTATAGGACAAGCAGGACGTATTTCTGGTGTTTCTCCTGCTGACATTTCAATACTAATGATTTATATGGAGCAAAAGCGTAGGAGGGATGAAGCAATTGATCTTTCGTGAGGTGTTAATAAAGGCTGCGACGGAATATTCTTTATCCTTAACTGAAGAACAGTTAACTCGATTTTCCCAGTATTTTGAATTATTAATAGAATGGAATCAAAAAATCAATTTGACAGCGATTACCGATCCAGATGAAGTGGCTGTCAAACATATGATTGATTCCTTATCTTGTTATGATAAAGGTATTTTTAAAAACCGAGCAAAAATAATCGATGTAGGTACTGGAGCTGGTTTCCCTGGCTTGCCTCTTAAAATTTATCGTCCGGATTTAAAATTGACATTATTTGATTCTTTGAATAAAAGAATTTTATTTTTAAAAGAGGTAGCCGAAAAATTAAAAATAGCAGATATTGAATTTATTCACAGTCGAGCGGAAGACGGTGGACGAAATAAGCAATTTCGTGAGACATATGATATTGCTGTATCTCGTGCAGTAGCAAGATTGAGTATCCTTTCTGAATTATGCCTTCCATTTGTAGCCGTAGGCGGGTTTTTTATTGCCCTTAAGGGATCTCAGTACAGCCAAGAAATAAAAGATGCTACAGGGGCTCTCAGGGCGCTTGGAGGCGAAATTGATAAAATTGAGAATATTAAGCTGCCAGGTATTGATGATATAAGGGCAGTTGTATATATTCGAAAAATAAAAAAAACATTACCAGTCTATCCTAGGCGTCCAGGTATTGCAGAAAAAAATCCATTATAATACAGTCATGTTAAAAGGAACTTGTGTGGAAATGCCGAATATTACCTTATTGACAAGGCTATTTTAGGTAAGGCGGTGTACAGATGAAAAATTTAGCCAGATTATTAGGCCTGACTTCGGAACGTCCGGAAAGTGCTAAAGAACAAACCAGTAATACAAGGGATATAGATAATGGGCGGAATGACAGTAGTTTAAGCACAATGGAAAATGGGATAAATGAAGGAAATGTACAGCAGGTACAAATTACTGAAATTGTTCCTAATCCTTTTCAGCCAAGGAAAATGTTTAGTCAGGAATCTTTACAGGAATTGGCATCATCCATTGAAGAGTACGGCATTATACAACCCTTAATTGTTCGTATTATCCCTGATGGCTTTGAATTAGTGGCGGGGGAACGTCGTCTGCGGGCTTCAAAATTAGTAGGCTTAAGTCAGGTACCTGTAATTATAAAAGAGTTTACTGATAAAGAAATGGCTGAATTAGCTATGATTGAGAATTTACAGAGAGAAGATCTACACTTCTTAGAAGAGGCAGAAGGCTTTCAGCAATTAATTACAAGTTTTGCTTTCACCCAAGAGGAACTTGCTAAACGTATGGGGAAGAATCAATCTACCATTGCGAATAAATTGCGATTATTAAAATTAGTACCTGAAGTTCGCGGGATCATTGCACGGGAAAAGTTAACGGAACGTCATGCTCGCTCTTTACTGAAGTTGGAAGATGCAAGATTACAAATGGAAGTATTGGAAATGATCAGTGAAAAGAAATTAAATGTGCGAGAGACAGAAGAGCTGATAGAAGAGTTTTTAGAAGATATCGCTAAACAAGTAGAGGCTAAAAATAATCCCAAACGCAATGTTGTAAAAGTGATTCGAGATGTTCGCATTTTTATTAATACTATAAATAATGTTGTAGGGGAAATGAAAAAAACAGGTCTTAAAATCAAAGTAAAACAAGAGCAAGATGAGGATTTTATTCATATTAATTTACGCATTCCGAAGAAAAAATAAAGTCAGTATGGGATATAGAATCATAATGTATTAAAAAAAGCTAACAAGAAGTTGTTAGCTTTTTTTAATACATTATGATTCGTTTTATTTTTGTATCAGAGGGGATGGAATTAGGGCTGCCACTTTCTGTCCAGTTAATGGGTATCATAGGATTGTTGATATCCAGTTCAAATAGCATTTTCGTACTTTTGACGAGAAGATACAAGGAATGGTCAATAACTCGAATCTCGCTTACAGCATACTGATTTCGGATATCGCCGACCGTGGAGTGAAGGGTAATGTTTTTATCAGTTGCGAATTTGGAATCATAGACGTTTATAATGGATACGGATTGGGATTTCTCTCTTGAAAGTTCTAGTACTAAGGATGGATAACTGGTCTTTTCTAAATAGATGTTTGCAATGGTTTTTTTGCTGCCGTCAATGTATATTTCATTAAGAGTAAGAGTCGGATATAATTTCTTTACATCGTCCAAGGGCATGCCAATTGGTATCAGGCCTGCTTTGCTCACTGTCATTCGAACCTCATCTGGAATCGTGGAAGAGTGAGCTTGAGGCACTTTTTTCGCTTGGGATGCTGGGTCATTTGGTATATCTTCTTTTGGTACTAAAGTAGATAAAGTAGGATCGGCACCTGCTGCCTTGAGGAGTTCGGAAATTTTTGCTTCTTGCTTAGAATAAGCCTCCATAAGTGCAGTTCGTCCGTTTTTATCTTGGATATTGGGATTCGCTCCTGCCTTTAGCAGCAGGGTAGTGATTTCTTCTGTTCCCATTGCAGCAGCATATAGTAAAGGAGTTCTGCCTGATCTGTCTTGTATGTCAACAATCGCTTGTTTTTCCAGGAGCAGCTTAACCATCTCGGGCTTTTTATAAAAAGTGGCTGCTGTTAACGCTGTCCACCCATCACTGTTCCGTGTTGTGTTAATATCCATACCTGCATCAAGGAAAGCAAGAACAATTGGTTGATCACCACGCCCTGCATATGTAATAAGATTTTTCCCTTCAAACGTAATTCCCTGCTGAATTATTTTATCAAGAGGAAGGGAGACTTCGATTGTTGCCAGTCCTTTTTGATAGCCGATATATCCTCCTGTGAGGATGCAAACACATAACAGTAAAAGAACAGCAGCTAATTTTCTTTTTATTTGAGACTCTTGTAATAGCTGTGTTAAAAAAGATAATTTTTTTATGGGAGGTATTACTTGAGAAGAATTTTCCTCAGTTTCCGATAGCTGGTCAATTTCGCTATTAGCAGAAGCTGATTCTGGAGCGAATAATTCTTTATTAGCAACAGCCAGTAGCTCGTCAATTGCTGCCTCACTCATTATTCCCTCTTTATCCATTCCTTCTTACCACCTATCATTTAATAATAAATATAAAAATTGACATATTTATATAAAATTCCATATAATTTGTCATAAATCCTGCATTTATGATAAAAAAATAAACTTACATGAAATTAGCAAAAATGCTGCTTCATATAAGTTTATTTTTTTTACAGGAAGGAAACAGTATGGCTAATGTGCTTTATCAGCCATAAAACCTTTGGCAATTGTTACAGCATCGACCCCATTGGCAGCATAAGAATCGGCATTTGCTTGATTTGCATAGTCCTGCGTTAGCACGGCTCCGCCGACGATAGTCTGAGCAGAACATCCTGCAGCTTTTAATGCTGCAATGGTATTGTCGATTTGCGGCATTGTAGTCGTCATAAGGGCGCATAGACCCACAATATCTGCTTTATGCTCTAGTGCTTTTTCCACAATCGTTTCGGGAGAGATATCTTTTCCTAAGTCAATTACGGTAAAACCGTTATTTTCTAATAAGGCAGCTACAATATTTTTTCCTAAATCATGAATATCACCTTTGACAGTAGCTAAGATGATAGTACCTAGACTTGCTGTTGCATGAGCCGGCAGTTCTTTTTTAATTGTAAGAAAAGCAGCACGCATGCTTTCAGCAGCTAATAATACTTGAGGCAGAAAACATTGTCCATTACCAAAAGCGATACCTACTTTATTCATAGCTGTTGTTAATGCTTGCTCACTAATGTCAATGGAATTATGCCCTTCTCTTAATGCCTGCTCTACTAAAGGAACAACTGCTTCTTTTTCTCCAGAGACAATAGCAAGATGTATTTGCTCAATAATATTTTTAGGTGTAAGAGGGGCAGTTCTTTCTTCGGATTGACTAGTAGGGGCATAATTTACGCTGTAGGATCTACCGCTGGGATCATCTCTTAAAAGCAAAGCAGAAGCTGCTAAGGTTTGCTGCATGAGAGGGTCATAAGGATTTAGAATAGGTGCATCAAGTCCGGCATCTAATGCCATTGCACAAAAGGTTGCATTAATAATATCTCGCCTGGGCAGTCCAAATGAAATATTACTAAGACCCATTGTAGTTGGATAGCCAAGGTGCTTGCGATACAATTTTAATGTGGCTAAGGCTTCAAGACCGGCACTAGCATCTGCAGCTGCTGTTAGGATAAGAGCATCCAGTACAAAATCCCCGGGTTTGAGACCCGTTTCAAATGCTTTATGAATAATTTTTTGTACTACGATTAACCGATCTTGTGCAGTTTTAGGTACTCCATCCGGGCTAATTGGTAAACAAAGGATAGCAGCTCCATATTTTTTGGCCAGAGGCAAAAAAGACTCTAAGCGTTCTGGCTCTGCACTTACTGAATTAATCAGTGCTCTGCCAGGATACGCCTTTAAACCAGCTTCTAACGCATTTACATCTGTTGTATCAATAACCAAAGGTACATCTACCAGCATTGATAATTCTTGAATTGCATACTGCATGGCCTTAGCCTGATCAATTCCTGGAACACCCATATTTACATCTAGAAGATTTGCGCCTGCACGGACTTGGGACAAGGCTTCTTTTTTTACGGAAATAAATTGTCCCGATGCAATATCGGCAGCTAACTGTTTGCGCCCTGTGGGATTAATCCGCTCGCCAATAATGACAGTGGGATGGTCAGCACCGAGGTAAATGGTTTTACTGCGGCTGGTTAAGGCAGTAGACTTTTTCGCTAATTGAACCGTGGGTAAATCCGATTGGGCAAGATGCTTTACGGCTTGGTGTATAGATTTAATATGCTGGGGAGTAGTGCCGCAGCAGCCGCCAATATAACGAGCACCTGCAGCAACTAATTTTTTAGCCCAAAGTCCCATTTCATCAGGCTGCATGGGAAATACAGTTTGTTTATTGATTAGGCTGGGCATTCCTGCATTGGCTTGAACACTGATTGGACAATTTGTAGTCTGTGCTATTTTTTCTACTATTGGCAGTAATTGTGCAGGGCCTAAGGAACAATTTACGCCAATGATATCAGCCCCCATTGCTTCTAAAATGACCGTTGCCGTCACTGGATCAGTACCAGTTACAGTTCTTTCATCAGCACCAAAGGACATTTGACAAATAACAGGCTTTTTAGAAGCAGCTTTTGCCGCAAGCAAAGCGGCACGCATTTCTTGAATATCAATAATCGTTTCGATAAGAATCATATCTACACCAGCTTGATCTAAGGCTGAGATTTGTTCAAAAAAAACATTGTAAGCATCATCAAAGCTTAAATCTCCTAAAGGAACAATTAATTTACCTGTAGGACCTACTGAACCTGCTATTTTGGTATCAGGGCCACAGGCAGCTCGGGCTGCCTCAACAGCGGCAGTATTAAGCAGAGCGACCTTTTCTTCTAAGCCATAATGAGTTAATTTTATTCGATTTGCTCCAAAGGTATTTGTTTCAATAATATTGGATCCGCTATCAATATAACTTTTATGTATAGCCGTAATCACGGCTGGCTGCTCTTGATTCCATAATTCAGGACAATAACCCGGCGGTAACCCTGCATTTTGGCACATCGTTCCCATAGCACCGTCAAAAATATAAATCATAAATTCAATCCTTTCTAGATAGACAATTTATTTGCTGGCATTGATCACATTTAGAAACTTTTAGTGTTTCTTTATGGCTGACGTTTGGTACCGTTGGTGTTAGCCCAATTACAGCTGTGATCGATTTACGGGGGAGAAGCATACATGCTGAAGTGGCTGCTATATTAATTTCTTCTCCATGCGCTAACGTTAAAATTGTAGGCTGAACTCTAATATCCCATTGTCCATAGCCTGGGCTAAAGCGGAATAGAGTGGTATATCCTTGCTTATTTGCGTCTTGTCTAATAAGTTCACAAGCTTGATCGGCAGCCAGTTCTACGGCTGTTGTACCTGCTGCATCTAATAACAAACCTAAGGTGTATTCATTTTTGCTAAAGTACTCACTTACGAGTTCCTCTAAATCAGATCCTATGGTAACTGCAATAACGACAACTTTTAACGAGTTTTCTAGATGTTTACTAATAACGGTTGGAGGAAGTGATAAAGGTTCAGGGCTCATAATTGTAGACGTATTGGCATCATAATCATAGATCTGCCAGCTAGCTTTTGGTTGGGAGATGATCTGTGCTTCTGAACAAGCTTGATCAAGTAAGCGCTGGGGGAATTCGGTACATTTTGTCAGGCCTGAATAACGTTTTAATTCACTCATATCTAACTTTTGGATTGTTGGATTGTAAATTGGCACAGTATCCCTCCTTTGATTGTATCACAAGACTTTTTCATACATAAGCATTTAGCTGGTGATTAGTCACTACAATACAATTACTATTTAACGTAAATTTGTTTGTTGAATAATGGTTTTTGATTGTTCTAGTTTGTTCATTGTATATAGATGTATACCATCTACTTGATTTGCTACCAAATCTGTAATTTGGCTGCACGCATATTCAATCCCTGCTTTTTCAAAATCTGAGGGTGAGTGCTCATATTTTTGAATGATGGCCTGCAGGGGTTTGGGAATGGAAGCACCGCATAATCCTTTAATCCTGCCTACCTGCTTGCTATTTAGCAATGGCATGATTCCTGCGCTGACAGGAATCGTAATATTAATTTGTTTAATTCGGTCAAGAAAATCATAAAGGATGGTATTATCAAAGAACATTTGCGTGATTAAGAAATCGGTGCCGCTATTTACCTTTTCTTTTAGGTGAAGAAGATCTGTATTCAAATCAGGGCACTCCGGATGTCCTTCTGGATAAGCGGCAGCAGCGATGCAGAAATCATGATTGGACTTAATATGAGCGATTAAGTCTTTTGCATATTGATACGGATTTTCTTTTCCATTATTGTTTTTGTTTATCGGATAATCGCCTCGCATGGCTAATATATTTTCTATATTATGTGCTTGTAGTTGATTTAACATTAGATCAATATCATCTTTGTGGGAGTTAATGCAAGTTAAATGAGCCAAAGCTTCAACACCATACGCATTTTTTATTTTATCTGCTGTTTCGATGGTGCGGTCTGAAGCACTGCCTCCAGCTCCATACGTAATACTAGTAAAATCAGGATTGAGAGTTTGTAAGCCCTCCGTTGTTTTAAAAATAGATTCTAGGGTAACAGTTTGTTTTGGCGGAAAAATTTCAAAAGAGACAAGAATATTTCCTTTATTAAATCGATCAGAAAGCTTCATGGATAACCTCACATTATTTATAATTTATTAGTTTGAATAAAATTAATGAATAAAACAGCCTCTTTCCTTTGAGGAAAGAGGCTGTTTTATTCATCCGGTCTTTCCTCTTATCTTTCAGAACGTGAATTCTGCTGGATTTAGCACCATTTGCATTGCTGCCGGTTGCTGGGTGTCATAGGGCCAGTCCCTCGACCACTCTAGATAAGAGTATTTATTAAATTGGAATTCATGATAATATAAAAGTAACAGATTGTCAATATTTTTTTTATAATTATAAAAATGGTTAAATAATGGCATATTTAAGGAGGCTATCCGCTATTTTTGGCAGGAGATAGTCTCTAGAGTGTGGAATGAATTAGCTTATAGAAATTAGAATCGAGAGGACAGTTTGTAAGTAGAAGACTAAGGCTTGTCCTGGATTCTAAAGACCTGGCATGTGCCTTAGTCTTTCTTAAAATATGAATGAGAATATGGGGTGAACTACTTGGTGAAGGTAATTGCAATTGCCAACCAAAAAGGGGGTGTTGGAAAGACAACAACTTCTGTTAATTTAAGTGCTTGTTTGGCTGATTTAGGAAAAAAAGTATTATTAGTGGATCTTGATCCACAAGGTAATTCTACAAGTGGATTTGGTTTTGATAAAACCAAGATCAAGCAGTCTGTTTATGATGTGTTAGTTAATGATGTATCGATAGAAGGTGTTATTCTACAAACCAAAATTGAAAATCTAATGCTCCTGCCTGCTACAATTCAGCTGGCAGGAGCGGAAATCGAATTGGTATCCATTATGTCTCGGGAAACAAAGCTAAAAAGGGTACTGGATAAAGTAAAATACAGTTATGATTATGTTATTATTGACTGCCCTCCTTCCTTAGGGTTATTGACGATTAACTCATTAACCGCAGCTAATTCCGTCTTGGTACCAATCCAATGTGAATTTTATGCATTGGAGGGGTTATCCCAGCTTATGAATACAATTACCCTTGTTCAGAAGAATCTAAATCCGGCATTGTCTTTGGAAGGGGTAGTTCTGACAATGTTTGACGCCAGAACAAACTTGTCTATACAAGTAGTAGATGAAGTAAAGAATCACTTTCGGCATAAGGTATACCAAACGATTATTCCCCGGAATGTTCGTCTTAGTGAAGCACCTAGCCATGGACAACCTATCACTCGATATGATCCTAAATCTAAAGGGGCAGAAGTTTATACAGATTTAGCTAAAGAGGTGATTGATGATGAATAATAATTCTCAAAGAGGTCTTGGGCGGGGATTAGATGCATTGTTTTCTAGTTCAAAAGGAGTCGATGCAGAATCGCTTATAAAGAATGTTTCCATTTCAGAAATTGTTCCTAATAAATTTCAACCACGCCGGGTTTTTGATGAAACTGCATTGCTAGAATTAGTCTCTTCTATTAGTCAATATGGTGTACTGCAACCCCTTGTAGTACGAAAGAATAATAATATTTATGAATTAGTAGCTGGTGAACGGCGGTTGCGTGCTTCTCAGCAAGCAGGTCTAAAAGAAATTCCTGTTATTATTAAAGATTATACAGATAGAGAAATGACGGAAATCTCTTTAATTGAAAATATACAAAGAGAAAATTTAAATGCTATTGAAGAAGCTCTTGCCTATCGTCGTCTAATGGATGAATTTAGTTTGACCCAAGAAGAAGTCGCAAAAAAGATTGGTCGCAGTCGTTCTGTGATTGCGAATATGGTACGCTTATTAAATTTACATCCCAAGGTACAAGATTATGTTTCACGTGGAACATTATCCATGGGACAGTCTAGACCCTTGTTGGCTTTAGAAAATCTTGAATTTCAATTAGAAGCAGCGGAAATCATTATTGAAAATGATTTGTCAGCAAGAGATTCTGAAGAATTAGTCAAACGAATAGCAGATAAAAAGAAACCAGTCAAACAACAACCAAAGAATATAGAAGATAAAAACTTTTTTGTGATAGAAGCTGAAGATCGACTTAAGATGATATTAGGTACTCAAGTTAAAATTAAGGAAGGGAAATTCAAGAGCAAAATAGAAATTGAATTTTCTTCATCTGAAGATTTAGAACGTATTCTTGAAGTTTTAAGTGGTGATGAATCACCTGCCCCTAATAAGTCTCGAGGAACCTTCGCAGTATAACAATAAAAAGTGTCAAATTATGTTTCACGTGAAACATAATTTGACACTTTTTGTAAAACATAAAGATATGCAATATGAATTAGTAATATATTGCGAACAAAGGAGAATCTAAGATGCAGGAAACACCAAAATCATCACGTCTGCATATTGCTATTTTGGGAAGGCGTAATGCAGGGAAATCTAGCTTAATTAATGCATTGACAAACCAAAAAGTTGCTTTAGTATCAGATGTTCCAGGGACAACGACGGATCCCGTATATAAAGCAATGGAAATTCTACCAATTGGTCCGGTTATGATTATTGATACTGCAGGTATTGATGATAGTGGATGCCTTGGTACGCTACGGGTACAGCGTACCATGAGCGTATTAAATAAAGCAGATTTAGTGATAATTGTATTGGAAGCTGAAAGCGGTATAACACAGTACGAAAAGGCTCTAATCGAAGGAATTAAGGTAAAGAAAATTCCTATCGTTGGAGTCATAAACAAAATTGATAAAATTACGATAGCAGCTGAATTAGTAATGAAATGGAGCAAGGAGTTTAATATTCCCTTACTGCCTACGAGTGTAAAGAATAATCAGGGGATTGAAGAATTAAAAAAATTGATAATTACTTATGCTCCGCCAGATTGGCAAGGATCACCTTTGATTGGAGATATCATTCAAGCCAAAGAAACAATAATTTTGGTGACACCTATCGATTCAGCAGCGCCAAAGGGGCGACTTATTTTGCCCCAAGTTCAAACGATCCGAGATATTCTTGACCATAACGGTGTAACAATCGTGGTGAAAGAAACAGAATTAAAACAGGCAATAGAAAATCTACGTAAACCTCCTAGATTAATAGTTACAGATTCACAAGCTTTTGAGAGAGTTTCAGCAGAGACGCCACAGGGTGTTATGTTAACATCTTTTTCTATATTATTTGCAAGGCATAAAGGAGACTTGGAAACGTTAGTGTCTGGTGTTAAAAGCATTGAGAAGTTAGAACCAGGAGATACCGTTCTGATTGCTGAGGCTTGCACCCATCATCAACAAGCTGATGACATTGGAACGGTTAAAATTCCTCGATGGCTGCAAGAGAAAGTAGGCGGAAGTTTAAAATTTGAATGGGCCGCAGGCAGTCACTTCCCAGAAGACTTGCATAAATAT
>CAMKSY010000055.1 GCA_946415545.1 uncultured Pelosinus sp.
ATAATAGTCTATATTGGCTTGTCAATAATTGCATAAAATTGTTGTTTTATGTGAAAATAGTTTGAAGTTATAAAATAGTAAAATCCTGCAAAGGAAGTCTTCTACTTCAACTTTGCAGGAGTTTTTAGCTTAATGGTAAATAGAGTATTTATATATAGTATTTATATCGAGGATGCTTAGCAAGAAGAGTATGACGTAAAGGTAGCTAACTATTAGTAAAGATTACAATGCATATTTTTGGCTGCCAGAAGGGGCTTAGCTTCTTGATATTCAAGGAGGAAGCTTTTTTTTAGTGATTAGAAAGAAAAAGTTCTTCTCATCGATAAAAATCAACTTTTTTTATGTTATTGACGAGAAGTTCCACACCAGTATGTTTTACTAATTCTTTCAAACCATTAGTAAAACATACCATTTTTACGTGGAATGACATTTAACCAGAAAATTCGATTGTTTTTAAAGAATAATCGACAAATGCGTTCGATTTTGCTATTATTAATGTCGTAGAAATTTATAAGATGCAAAAAACAAATGAGCTAACTTTTTGCATTAAGGGGCCATCTTGAGCCGATGTGGTTTACTATCAGAATACTAATCGCAAACAGGAGTTAATAAAATGAAAATTTCCACTCCCTATTATCTTATTGATGAAAAAAAATTATTACGTAACTTAGAGGTTATTCAACAAGTGCGCCAGATTTCTGGGGCCAAGTCAGTCTTGGCATTGAAATGCTTTTCGACCTGGAGTGTATTTGATTTGATGCAGCAATATATGGATGGAACCACCTCCAGTTCCTTGTATGAAGCACGCTTAGGACATGAAAAATTTGGTAAGGAAACTCATGCATATTGTGTGGGCTATTCCCAGGAGGATATTCTTGCCGTAACCGAATTTGCCGATAAAATCATATTTAATTCTGTTTCGCAGCTGGATCGGTATTACGATATGGTCAAATCGGCTAAACTGGGTTTGCGTGTCAACCCGGGAATCAGCCACTCCCATTTTGATTTAGCTGATCCAGCACGTAAGCATTCAAGGTTGGGAGTGGTTGACAGGCATGTATTGAAACAGCAGCTTCATCGCCTTAGTGGTTTGATGTTTCATTATAACTGTGAAAATGATGATATAGACACTTTTTCAAGACAGCTTGACTTTATTGGTGAATACTATGGGGATATGCTGAAACAATTACAATGGGTAAGTCTTGGCGGTGGATTATATTTCACCAAAGAAGGGTATCCAATTGAAACCTTCTGCAAAAAATTAGCTGACTTTGCTAAAACCTTTGATATTCAAATCTATTTAGAACCAGGTGAAAGTGCCATTACCGGCTGTGCAGAGCTGGTTACCAGCGTGGTTGACTTAGTTCATAATGAAACGGACATTGCCATTGTTGATGCTTCTGTAGAAGGTCATATGCTGGATTTATTAATATATAGGCTGTCTGCTAAAATAGATGAGAGTGAAGGCGGAACATATCAATATATGGTTGCAGGCCGATCTTGCTTAGCAGGAGATGTTTTTGGCACCTACCATTTTCAAGATAAATTGCAAATTGGCAGTGAAATCCGGTTTGCAGATGCCGCCGGCTACACTATGGTAAAGAAAAATTGGTTTAATGGGCTGCAGATGCCGGCAATTGCTGTGCGAAGGTTGGATGATACTGTAGAAGTGATCCGCAGATTTAGTTATGCAGATTTCTTAAATAGTTTATCATAAAAAATTGTTTTACAAGTAAGGGAGGAAAAAATGAAAAAAAATGTTTTAATTGTAGGTGCTGGGGGAGTAGCTCATGTAGTTGCTCATAAGTGCGCGATGAACAACGATGTCTTAGGGGATATTTGCATAGCTTCTCGGACCCAGCAAAAGTGTGAGGCGATTATCGAAAGTGTACTGCGCAAAGGGCACTTAAAGGATTCAACGAAAAAACTGTATTCCCGTAAAGTAGATGCTTTAAATATTCCATCCTTGGTGGAGTTAATCAAAGAGACCAAATCTGAAATTGTTATTAATGTAGGTCAGTCCTATATTAATATGTCCGTACTAGAGGCATGTATTGAAGCTGGTGTCGTGTATATGGACACGGCAATTCATGAAGAACCGGATAAGGTTTGCGAAAATCCGCCTTGGTATGCAAACCATGAGTGGAAACGCAAGGAACGCTGCGCTGAAAAAGGGATTACGGCAATATTAGGTATTGGCTTTGATCCTGGTGTAGTAAATGCCTGGTGTGCATTAGCACAAAAGGAATATTTTGATACCATTGATACCATTGATATTTTGGATGTTAATGCTGGCAGTCATGGTAAATATTTTGCCACTAATTTTGACCCAGAGATTAATTTCCGTGAATTTAAAAAGGTATGGACTTGGATAGATCGAAAATGGGTGCTGCAGAAAGTTCACTCTATACGTGTAGATTATGATTTTCCTGTAGTAGGATCATGTCCCGTATACTTGACAGGGCATGATGAGCTGCATTCGCTATCTAAGAATATTGACGCAAACTCCGTTCGCTTCTGGATGGGTTTTGGGGATCATTACCTTAATGTATTTTCCGTTTTGACCAATATTGGTCTTACTTCGGAAAAACCAGTGAAAATAACAGAAGGTGTGGAGATTGCACCTCTTAAAATATTAAAAGCTCTGCTGCCAGATCCATCTTCATTAGCTCCTGGTTATACTGGCAAAACCTGCATTGGAAATTACATCAGCGGAACGAAGAACAATGAATCAAAAGCAATTTTTATCTATAATATTTGTGACCATGCTGAATGTTACCAAGAAGTAGAATCCCAGGCAATCAGCTATACAGCAGGAGTACCGGTAGCGGCAGCAGCGATATTAGTTGCCCGCGGCGAGTGGGATGTTAAACAAATGGTTAATGTTGAAGAACTAGAAGCAAGGCCATTTATTGATCTTCTGGATACAATGGGCTTGCCTACTGAAGTGAATGAAGCTCCAGTACCTTTTACCCCGCCGGTAATTGAATCCTTAGAGTCAGTTTGATGAATTAAAATGATGGTCTGAGCTTTTATACAATGATAAAAAAGCTCAGACCATTTTTATCGGTTGGAAGCACAACCGTAAAAGGGAGAGTGTTATTATGCTTAGTGAATTTAAAAAGTTTCTGATGCGTGGCAACGTCATCGATCTGGCAGTAGGAATTATTATTGGCAGCGCCTTTGGGAAAATAGTAACTTCTTTTGTGAGTGATATTTTAATGCCTCCTATTGGTTTATTACTGGGAAGAGTTGATTTTTCAAATCTTTTTATTAACTTGTCAGATACCTCTTATCCTTCAGTGGCTGCAGCGAAAGAAGCGGGAGCTGCTACAATAAACTATGGGATTTTCTTGAATGTCGTAATCGATTTCTTAATTGTGGCCAGCGCTATTTTTCTGTTAGTCAGCCAAGTCAATCGTTTGCATCGTAAGCAAGAGGAAACGGCAAGCAAAAAAAAATGTCCTTATTGCATATCTGAGATTGACATCCGTGCAGTCAGATGCCCTAAATGTACTTCTGTATTGGAAGAAAAGTGTTTAAATGTTATTTGATGTATTCTATAAAAACAGCATGAACCGCGAAGCTTACGAAGAACTTTATATTCTTCATTTCTTCGCGGTTCTATTCTTTAATGTTTAGCGGAGATAGTTTTGATATTTAAAAAGAATTTGCAAATTTCAGTGGCGATAAAGGGAATGGGGGCAAAGAGGATAAATGCGAACAATTCGGTAGTGCCGGGCTCAATGGTTTTAAAAATGAGGTGGAGAGGGCCATAAATCGACAGTAATAGTAAGAGAAAAGATAGGCCCGCACCCATATTGAGATAGGTATTACTGAAGAAACCTAACTTGAATGTGGAATAATGCTCTGATCTGGCAGAATAAGCACAAATGATCTGGCTTAAGATAAGTGTTACGAAGGCGAAAGTTCGGCCTACTGCAAGATCATTATTATGGGTATGTAAGCCGTATTGAAAAGCAGCTAAAACGGTAGCAGCCATTACGATACTTTGAACAGCAATCATAGTGAGCATATTCTTGCTCAGCAGAGGCTCATCTGGAGCACGAGGAGGTGTTTCCATGATATCTGGCTCTTTCTTTTCGATTCCTAAAGCAAGAGCAGGAAATGCATCCGTTACTAGATTGATCCATAAAAGCTGTATCGGCAATAAGGGAATTGGCCAGCCCATTATCATTGCCAGGAAAATGACCAGTACTTCGGAAGCATTGCAGGATAAGAGGAAAAAAATAAACTTTTTTATATTGGCAAAGATAACCCTGCCTTCTTCAATTGCCGTAACGATGGTGGCGAAGTTGTCATCGGATACAATCATGTCGGCTGCTTCTTTCGTTACATCGGTACCGGTGATGCCCATGGCGATGCCGATGTGAGCTTTTTTTAGAGCTGGGGCATCATTTACGCCATCGCCAGTCATGGCTACAATTTCTCCATTTGTCCGCAGTGCGTCGACGATTGACATTTTATTTTCAGGAGAGACTCTGGCAAAAACAGTTACGTTTTTTACGGAACTCTGTAATTGCTCTTTCGAAAGGCGATTTACGTCTTGACCAGCCAGCACTTGTTGTTCATTGGTGGCAATTCCTAAATCTTTGGCGATCGCAAGTGCTGTTCCCGGATGGTCTCCCGTAATCATAATGGGGCGAATTCCGGCGGAAAGGCAAAGATTCACTGCCTCTTTTGCTTCCGGACGTGCCGGATCGATCATACCTAATAAACCGATGAAGGTCATCTCTTGTTCAATAGCAGACGGATTGAGGTTATCTGGAACCTGATCAAACTCACGATAAGCGATTGCCAGCACACGCAGTGCTTGGGAACTCATATTCTGGTTTCCTTCTTGGATGATTCGAGTATCTTCTTCTGTCATAGGGCGGGCAATGCCATCAGTTAGAATATTGGTGCAGTTTCTAAGCAGAATATCAGGAGCTCCTTTTGTAAAAGCGATGGTTTGGTCATTCATCTTATGAAAGGTCGTCATCATTTTGCGAGCAGAATCAAAAGGGATTTCTGCAATACGGTTATAGAGCGTTAATTGTTCTTTATTTTTTCCGCCTTTCGCAGCAACTGTCAGCAATGCTCCTTCCGTAGGATCGCCAATGATGGTCCAATTATGGGTGTCCGAGGGCTCTTTTATTTGTGCATCGTTGCAAAGTGCAGCGCCTAATAAAAGCAGAGCAAGATCTTTTTCTGTCTCAATGCCAGTTTTAGTTCCTTCTACCAGAAAATCTCCTTCAGGCTTATAGCCCTCGCCAGTGATTTCAAAGGACTTTTTACCAAGGGTGATGTTTACCACTGTCATTTGGTTCTGGGTTAATGTACCCGTTTTATCGGAACAAATAATCGTTGTACTGCCAAGAGTTTCTACCGCATGAAGCTTTTTAACGATTGCGTTCTTTGTTGCCATGCGTTGCATGCCCAATGCCAGCACAATGGTTACTACGGTAGGCAGACCCTCAGGGATCGCTGCGACTGCAAGGCTGATTGAGATCATCAGCATGGATTGTACAAGTTGAAAATCGAGGCTGCCGGCCCGATAACCATTATAAATACCGACTAAGAAGACCACAGCACATATGGCTAATCCCAGACCTCCTAGGAGCTTACCAAAGCCTTTCAGTTTTCTCTGTAATGGCGTGCTGTCTTCTTCTAAAGATTGGATCATAGCAGCAATCTTACCAATTTCCGTTTCCATACCTGTTGTTACGACAATTCCTTTACCTCGTCCATAGGTAACAATAGTACTCATGAAACCGATATTGTGGCGGTCGCCAAGAGGTACATCTTCTTCAAGCGTTATATAGTCTTTTTCAACTGCGGCTGATTCACCAGTCAGAGAAGCTTCTTCCACTTTTAAGTTTGCTGTTTCAACAATGCGTATATCAGCGGGTATGTAATCCCCCGCTTCCAAGATAACAACATCACCGGGAACCAATTCACGAGAGGGTATCATTACAAGGCTGCCGGCTCGTAGTGTTTTGGAAGCTGGAGCGGACATTCTTTTTAGCGCTTCTAAAGCCTTTTCGGCTTTCGCTTCCTGAAAGACGCCCAGGGAAGCATTTAAAATGACAATGGCAATAATGACAAAGGCGTCAGTGATTTCACCGATAAGAACGGAAATGGCACTAGCTGCTAATAGAATTAAGACTAGAAAGTCTTTAAACTGATTAAGAAATTTGCGAAGAAGTGATTCTTTATCTTTTTCGGCCAGCTCATTAAAGCCGTATTGTTTCTGCCTTAGAGTTACTTCTTCAGGAAGCAGTCCGTTTTGAATATCAGTACGTAAATCCGTAGTGATTTGTTCAATCGGTAATTGGTGCCAAGGTTTCATGTAATGCCCTCCCCTTGTACTATGATTTCTTTTTATAGGATGATATATTAAATATATCAATATGCTGGATTATTATGCAAGAGAATAATTGTAAATAGAGCTGGATAAATGCTTTCCTTTGTGGAAGAAGGTGGTAGAGAGGATATGTCGAACTAATGGATAAATAAAATAATCATAGGATATAGAGGAGAGACGTGAGTATAATTCTGTAGAAAAAGGTGGGGTAAGATTATGCAAGGAGCAAGATATCAATGGAATGAGCTAAATAGTGACTTTGCAGCTTTTCTCTTAAAAACTCTGCCTCTAGCTCTAATGATAGTTAACGACGCAACGAAGATAGAAGTCATCAATGAGGCTGCCCAAAGCATTTTTAATATTTCGAATGAAGAAGCCCGCTTACAAAAGTGCGGTAATATACTAAAGTGCATTAATGCGCATACTCCTAAGGGATGCGGCGAATACATTGTCTGCAAAAAATGTATTTTACGAAACAGTGTGCTTGAGGCGTTGCGTGGTAAAGTAGTTTCTCGGAATAAGGGTACCTTTCATGTTTTCTATCAAGACCAAGTCAAAGAAATGACTCTTTTAGTAACAGCTTCTCCTATTCAATACAAAAAAAAGACGATGGTAATTGTGGTTGCCGAGGATGTTTCTCTCATTACTCAGCTGCAAGGCTTAATTCCCATTTGCTCGGTATGTCATCGTATTCATGATGAAAAAAGCGAATGGATGGGGTTGGAAGAGTATCTTATGAAAAATTCCGAAGCTGAGTTGACTCACGATATCTGTCCGGTTTGTAGTGATAAAATGCGTCTTAAGCATGCTCTAAGTAAATAAGATAAAAAGATCGCTGATATTGCAGCGATCTTTTTATTTTCACTTTTTAGTTAAGATTGATTGAGCAGGATTTACGATTTGAAGAGGTGTTTCGAAATAGTGACTGGTTCTGGGGAAGGCAATGCTTACATTTTCTTCTTCTAGTATTCTCAGAATTTGAAAGTTTATATCTTGTTTAATATTTAAATATTCTTCCCAGACTGTAGTTTTTGTAAAGAAGTACATAAAGATCTGTAAACCATTTTCACCAAATGAATCAAACTTTACAAAAATCGTCTTATTATCAATGGACGGATGCTGGATAAGCATATGCTGAATTTTTTCAATACATTTTTTGAGGGCTTGACTTGGGGTATCATAAGTTACTTCAAGATTAAAGGTAATTCTACGCACTTCTCGTTTGGTAAAATTAATAATAGGAGCATTGATTAAATTGGAATTGGGTACTGTTACTAAAGCGTGCTCAAAAGTTCTAATTTTGGTGCTTCGAAAATTGATATCTTCTATGGTTCCTTCTAAATCACTTGTTTTTATCCAGTCGCCAATGCTAAAGGGGCGATCTGCAATAATCACCATTCCTGAAAATATATTAGCCAGCAGATCTTTAGCTGCCAATGCAAAGGCAAGTCCGCCTAAACCAAGACCTGCGATAAAACCATTAATATCATATCCCCAATTACTGCAGATTGTCACAAAGGCAAGTGCCAAGATTAAAAAGCGGATCATTTTTGAGAAGAATGGAATTAAAATTTTATCAACGTTGATATCAAGAACATTACCTAATTCTTCCACATTATTGCCATAAAGCTTTACTAATGTATGTATGCCATGAGCCATAAAGAGAACCATGAAAGAACGCAGCAGCTGATCTAATAGATGGTCATAGGTAAGAGGAGAAATATTTCGTAATGCCAGATAAGTTCCTAAAGTGACGATTGTATTTACAAAAGGGCGCCTAAATGCAGTTATTAAATATTCACTTGCAGTTGCTTTTGTATTGCAGATTCTTATTACCAGATAAAGAATATATTTGGTAAATTGATTTCTAAACAGCCAAAAAAATAAAAAAATAGCTAGTGATACTCCTAAATGGTATCCATGCTCGTAACTAAAAGCAGTTTCAATTAACTGATAATACTGTGTGACACCATTCCAAAAGCTATAATCCATATATCTACCTCCTGTTATAATAAGCGAATGATTAGTCATTATTGTAATTCTTTTTGCTCCAGTCTGCAATGCATATGCAGTTGGAAGGTTTTGGAGTGTAATAAAGCCATCACTGTAAATCTGACAATGAGGGGTGAATGATTTTATGAGAAGGCAGGTGGAGTGAAGTGTTTAAATGATAACAATCTTTTATATAATTGACGAAAGCTTGAACTGCAGAAAGACTTAGAGAGGAAGTGCGACAGAACATCCATGTTCTTCGTAGGACAGGAGTATTATCACGCCAATATAATTTTCGGGTAAAAAGTGAGGGCTGTTCTTTTAAGCCGATAGCTGGCAAGATCGCCCAGCCTAAGTCGTGAAGAACCATTTGTCGGCAGGTATCCATACTATCAACTTCCATTGTTATTTTTGATGGGCAAGGGTATGATTCACGCCACCAATTATGAACCATATCTTTTAGTGCAGAATCTGTTCCATAATTAATACGAGGCAGATAGGGCAAATCCTTAAAGTCAACTGGATGGCAGGAAGCAAGACAAAGAGGTTCTTCACTCAGCATGTATTTTTCTTCTGGCCAGAAGCGGTCTCCACGTAAAATGGCAATGGTTGTTTCTTCTTTTTGCAGTAATGTATACATTTTAGAACTTAAGCCTGTTTTTACGGATATTTCGACATTGGGATAGAGAGTAAGGAACCCTTTGAGTATGGAAGGGAGTTCACAATGGGCAAAAACGGAAGACGTTCCGATGCGTAAAGAGCCTTGTACCGAATTCTTCATATTATGGATACGTTCTCGAATGGTTGTTAATTTGGTGAGTGACTCTAAGGCATAGGACAGTAATTCTTCCCCTTGAGGGGTAAAGGAGATCCCTGTAGTATTCCGTACAACAATTTGAGCTTTAAATTCTTTTTCAAGATTCTTTAGACGATAACTAAGAGCTGGCTGAGAAATATACAGGCGTTCAGCAGCTTTAGTTATATTTTTTTCTTCAGAGATAATTTTTAAAATAATGCAGTCTTTATCATCCATTGTATTTCCTCACTTTATATAGCCATAAAAATATTTTATGGATTTTATAAAATATCGATATTTTATTTATTGGTTTTATTATAGTACAATTCATTTGAAATAGAAAGATTCTGAAGATAACAACAATGAATCATCTTTTGAAAATGCGTTGGAGGTATATTGTATGTTACAAATTATTCAGCCAAGCCAAGCTGGCACAGTTGAGTCAAATGACATTTTAATCATTCTTACGCCTGTATCGGCAGATAAAGGAATTCATGTTGAGCTGACTAGTCCCGTACTGAAAAAGTATGGTCGTCAAATCAAAAATGTGATTCAGGAGGTTTTACGCGAGCATGGTATTGATGCTGTCCATGTTTCGGCTAATGATAGAGGTGCTTTAGATTGTACGATTCGAGCTCGTATGATGACGGCAATTGATAGAGCAAGAGGAGAGGAGGAGATAAAATGAAATTACGCAGAACCATGATGTTCGTACCCGGCAATAATCCTGGTATGTTAATCAATGCGGGAATCTATGGGGCTGATACTATTATCTTTGATTTAGAAGATTCTGTGGCTCTTAGCGAGAAAGATGCTGCTCGCCATTTGGTATCTAACGCCATGAAATCGATTACCTATTCTTGTGAAGTTGCAGTACGCATTAATCATATCAGCACTCCTTTTGGTTATAAAGATTTAGAAACCATTCTAGCAGTAAAACCTGATCTCATTCGCCTGCCTAAAGCAGAGACGGCTGCTGACATTGAAGAAATTGATGAAATCATTACCGCCGCTGAAATAAAACATGGATTCCTTCCCGGCAGCATTAATATGATGGCAGCCATTGAGACGGCAAAGGGGATTCGCAATGCGTATTCCATTGCAACTGCAAGTCCACGAATGGTAGCACTTGCAATCGGTGGGGAAGATTACTTAGCCGATATTCAAACATCTCGAACTAAAGATGGTAAAGAATTTTTTGCAGGCAGAGGACAATTGATCTTAGCAGCGAGAGAAGCGGGAATTCACGCCATTGATACTGTATTTGGTGATGTCAATAATGAAGAAGACTTTATTGCAGAAACCATTCGTATAAAAGAGATGGGCTTTGATGGCAAATCAGTAGTCAATCCAAGACAAATCAATATCGTGCACGAAATTTACACACCAACGGAGAAAGAAATTGACCACGCTCAAAGAGTCATTGCTGCCTATAAAGAATCATTGGCACGTAAATCCGGCGTTGTATCCTTAAACGGAAAAATGATTGATATACCTGTTGTAAAGCGAGCACAGCGAACGCTGGCATATGCAAATGCAGTTGGTAAGTACGAAAGGGGGGGAAACTTATGATAAATGGTATTGGCAGAGAGATTCCAGAAAACATAGCAGGTATTAAAAATATAAAGCCTTATATCAATCCTTTCTCCTATGTACCGACAGGTCACTTAACGGGACCTGCTATTAAAGTGAACAAACCCCGCTCAGAAAAAGTCCTTTCATCCATTGAGCAGGCGATTGATGCATCTGGTTTAAAAGACGGTATGACAATTTCTTTTCACCATCATTTCCGTAATGGTGACTATGTTCTGAATAGGGTGATGGATGTCATTGCAAGAAAAGGAATCAAGGATCTGACACTGGCGCCCAGCTCTCTTAACACTATTAATGAAGAGATCATTCCTTATATTAAGCAGGGTGTGATAACGGCAGTTGAAACCAGTGGTGCCCGGGGGAAACTAGGGCAGCTTTTGACCAGTGGAACACTCTCCAGGCCAACAATTATTCGTTCTCATGGTGGACGGGCTAGAGCCATTGAATGCGGTGAACTGCATATCGATGTTGCTTTTATAGGGGCACCTGCCTGTGATACCTATGGTAATATCAACGGAGTGGAAGGGAAATCAGCCTGCGGTTCTTTGGGATATGCAATGGTGGATGCAGCTTATGCTGATAAAGTCGTGGCGATAACCGATCATCTGGTGTCGTATCCTCTCTTTCCTATCAGCATTCCGCAGACGCAAGTAGATTATATTGTACCAGTAGAAGCCATTGGTGATCCAAAAGGGATTGCATCTGGAGCGTTGCGAATCAGCAAAGATCCTCGGGAATTACTCATTGCCCAATATGCTACAGCCGCAATTGAATACTCAGGATATTTTAAACAAGATTATTCTATTCAATTAGGCAGCGGTGGAGCATCTTTAGCAGCAGCACGCTTCTTAAAAGAAAAAATGCAGAAACAAGGCATTACTGCGAGCTTCGGCTTAGGTGGCGTAACGGCACCCTTTATCGAAATGCTAGAAGAGGGTCTCATAAAAGCTGTATATGATGTACAAGATTTTGATATTCCTTCCATTGAATCCATTAAGAAAAATAGAAATCACCAGGAAATGTCAGCTTCTTTTTATGCGAATCCTCATAATGGCGGGCCGATCGTAAATCAGCTTGATGTTGTTATATTAAGTGCTACTGAAGTAGATATAAACTTCAATGTTAATGTTATTACTGATTCTAATGGTGTGATTATGGGAGCTGTAGGCGGTCATCAGGATACGGCGGCAGGTGCGGCATTATCGATTGTGGTGGCACCACTTTTACGCGGTCGTTTGCCGATGGTAATGGATCAGGTGCATACGGTTTGTACTCCTGGAGAGACCGTAGATATCATTGTTACAGAGCGAGGAGTTGCAGTTAACCCCTTACGTGCAGATTTGAAAGATAATTTAAAAGCAGCTAATATTCCTCTTATGGACATAGAAGAACTAAGAAATATTGCCTATGAATTTGCTGGTAAGCCTGATCCGATTGAAGTAAGTGAAAAAATCGCTGCAGTGGTTGAATATCGTGATGGTACGTTAATTGATGTGATCCGTACAACTGTATGAGATAACGTGAGGAGAATTTTTGCAAGTACTATATTTTTTCTAACTAAGAATGATAAAAAGAAAGAGGCGTTATTATGGTTGAAGTATTGGATCAAGGTGTCTATCTTTTAAAGGGACAGGTAATTGTACAAGATGCTGATAAGCTCAGCTTAGAAGAACTTAATAATCGGTTAGCTCATAAAAAAATTGCTCCATTATTAGTGTCAAATATAGAGAAAAAGCATGCTCAAACAGGCACTATTGCCCATCAAATTCTTACGAAACATAATACGACAGAGGATAAACGCAATTTGAAATTGCGCTTTGATGCGCTGGCCTCTCATGATATTACCTATGTGGGAATTATTCAGACGGCTATTGCCAGCGGATTGACAGAGTTTCCTGTGCCCTATGTACTGACCAATTGTCATAACAGCTTGTGTGCTGTTGGAGGTACCATTAATGAGGATGATCATGTTTTTGGCTTTTCAGCAGCCCGCAAGTATGGAGGAATCTTTGTTCCTACGCATCAAGCGGTAATCCACCAATACATGCGTGAGATGATGGCTGGCTGTGGCAAGATGATTCTCGGTTCTGATAGTCATACACGCTATGGTGCATTGGGAACAATGGCAATCGGTGAAGGCGGCGGTGAAATTGCGAAACAGCTTCTTCAGCGTACCTATGATCTTCGTTATCCCGAAGTGGTTGCGATATATCTTGAAGGCTGTCCGAAGGCAGGCGTTGGACCTCAGGATGTTGCCTTGGCTATCATCAAGGCAGTTTTTAAAAATGGCATGGTCAAAAATAAGATCATGGAGTTTGTTGGACCTGGTATTGCTAACCTTACCGTGGATTATCGCAATGGTATTGATGTTATGACTACAGAAACTACTTGCTTGTCTTCCATTTGGCGTACCGATGACCAGGTAGAAGAATATTATAAGATTCATGGCCGCTCTGACGCTTATCAGAAGCTAGACCCTCAAGAAGTGAGTTACTATGATGGCTTAGTAAAAGTAGATCTGAGTCGTGTGGAACCGATGATTGCACTGCCTTTTCATCCCAGCAATGCCTGGACTATCTCTGAGCTAAATCAAAATATGACTGACATACTGTATCAAGTAGAAACGGAAGGACGCAAGCTAATCGATAATCCAAATGTTACATTCCAATTAACAGACAAGATTGTCGACGGTCGGTTAAAAGTGGACCAAGCTGTAGTAGCTGGCTGCGCTGGCGGAACGTATGAAAATATTGTAGCGATGGCGCAAATCCTTGGGCAAAAATCATTGGGTGAGTTTTCCTTAAGTGTGTATCCTTCCAGCCAGCCTGTATTTCTTGAGCTGATGAATAATCGTTCCATTGAAAAACTGACGATTGCAGGCGCGAGCATACGATCGGCATTCTGTGGTCCATGTTTTGGTGCCGGGGATGTTCCTGCGAATCATGCTCTTAGCATTCGTCATACTACACGAAACTTCCTAAACCGTGAAGGATCGAAACCGGATAATGGTCAATTAGCCTCGGTGGCACTGATGGATGCTCGTTCCATTGCAGCAACTGCGCTACATGGGGGAATTCTAACGGCAGCTACTGATGTTGAGATTGCTTCAGCTGAATTACCATATACATTTAACCAAGAAATCTATGGCAATCGAATTTATCAAGGCTTTGGAACACCTCATCCGGAAGAAGAATTAGTTTTTGGCCCTAACATTATTCCTTGGCCGAAGATACGCTCATTGCCGGAAAATTTATTACTTAAAGTTTCGGCTGTACTTTTAGACCCCGTTACCACAACAGATGAGCTCATCCCTTCTGGCGAAACTTCATCTTATCGTTCGAATCCCTTAAAATTGGCTGAATTTACTTTATCTCGCAGAGATCCGCAATATGTTCACAGAGCAAAGGCCATCCAGCAAATCGAAAAGAAACGCCAGGAATTACTAGAGCAGGGGCAAGGCTTCGAAGAAATAGAAGAGTTCTTTTTAACTACGATAGCAGATGGTCAGACTCCAGCTCAGTTGCAAAATATCATCAGAGAAACAGGACTGGGGAGTATTATTTTTGCCATCAAACCTGGTGATGGATCGGCAAGAGAACAAGCTGCTTCTTGCCAAAGAGTCTTAGGTGGAGATGCAAATATTGCGATTGAATACGCTACGAAACGCTATCGCAGTAATCTGATGAATTGGGGTATGATACCCTTTACTATTGATGAAACTGAGAAAGGAAAGCTGTCTGTGGATGATCTTTTGTACATTCCTAAAATTCGAAAAGCAATAGAGGACGGTGCAGAAACGATCCAAGCTTTTATTATTAATTCTCAGGGTAAAACAAGTATAAATTTAAAACTTGAAAATATCTCGAAAGATGATCGGGAGATTATCTTGGCTGGTTCTCTGATTAATTATTATGCGAATTATAGAAAAATTCAAGAATGATTGTAGTATTATACCTTCGTATAGTCTCTAGCAAGAGGTAAGGTCACATGCAGGCTTTCCAACTTGCAAAAGTTTACTTACTTATACTTAGCAGGATTATTCTTAATTATAGAATGCTAAAAATAAAAATTGGAGGAAAGTAAATGTCAATCTTCTATGGAAAAAGCTATTATAAATGGATTGTGCTAACTGTTTGTATCCTGGTTTATTCTTCAGGTAATTTGGTTCGGTTAAATTATACTGGTATTGCAAATTACATCATGGGTGAATGGAATATTGGTAAACCGGAACTTGGTATTTTAGGATCAGCTTTCTTCTATGCTTATGCTTTAGGGCAAAGTTCGTGGGGAACCCTAACGGACTTGCTGGGAGGAAGAAAAGTGATCCCTATCGGTATTGGTACGACGGTAGTATTCATTGCTGCCTTTGCTTTTGCTGATAGTTTTAATCAAGCAGTTATTATTCGTGCGTTACTTGGTTTTGTTGGCGCGGCAGCATTTGTCCCTTGTGTGGCTGTTATCGGTCGCTGGTTTGGTAAGAAAGAACGTGGCCTGGCTATGAACTTGTTTTCTGGACCAGGTGGTGGCATGGGAGAAGTTTGGTCCTTCTTGTTATTGCCAGTCATGGCATTATTTATGAAAGATGGTTTTACAATTCTTGGGGTTGGATCTTGGAGAGCCGCTACGTTGGTTATGGCAGCTGTTATACTATGTATTGCTATTCTGGCTTATATATTTCTTCGCTCTGATCCCAGTGAGATGGGGCTTGAATCAATACAAGCCAAAGAAGAGAAGAAGTCTACAAAGGATACTAACTATAAGTCAATGGTATTGTCAGCAATAAAAGATCCTGGATTTTGGATTATTGTGTTTGTGTGGCAGGGGTTTACAGTAGGATTGCGGTTAATTCCTAGTTGGCTTCCATTGTATGCTGCTACCTTTTATACACAAGTAGCTGGAATGGGTAAGTCAGAAGCAATGATTGCAGGTGGAGCTATGGCATCAGCCTATGTGGCAGGACGAATATTCGGTCCTCCTCTGATTGGAAAACTTTCTGATCATCTGTTGATAAAATATGAAATACCCCGAGAGTCCTTGCTGGTTGTTAGTTTTACAATTACATTTGGCTGTGTCTACCTTCTTACGACTGCTTTTACATCGCCAATACTGCTTGGAGTCGTTTCATTTATCCTTGGAATCGGCATCAACTTGTTATCAATCTTAAATACAATTATTGCAGAAACTTGGTCAATTAAAACATCTGGAACATTAAATGGCTTGATTAATACCATTACACAATTCATCGGAGCTTCTGCATTAACTTATAGTGGATATATGGCAGTTCAATTTGCCGTTAAAGGCGGCGGTTTTAATCTAGAGTATCAAGGTATTTGGTTTTTAGTCATGATTTCTATCGGTATCTCAATAGTCGCTTCCATTTATACTTTATATCATAATAAAAAATTGAAACTTGCTCAGCAATCTATGCAAGAGTAAATAAATGTATGAGAGGAGATTTATAATAGTATGAGTACTTTAGAAGAAAAATCTATTTTAAATGGGGTTATCGACCTTCATATTCATACAAATCCAGATGTTCGGCAAAGACGCTTAAATGATATTGAATTGGCTCAAGAAGCTGTGAGAGTTGGAGCGCGTGCAATCGTAATAAAGTCCCATGTTGTACCAACGATGGATCGAGCGTGGATTGCTGAACAGGCTGTACCTGGAATCAAGGTGTTCGGTGGTGTTACGCTGAATCCTGAAATCGGAGGAATCAATCCAGCAGCTGTTGAGGCTGCAATAAAGATGGGGGCAAAGATTGTTTGGCTGCCAACAGCCTGGTCTGCTCATGAACGCAAGATCAGTGGTAAAAATGACGGGATAGAAT
>CAMKSY010000056.1 GCA_946415545.1 uncultured Pelosinus sp.
AGTCATGATACGGGGTGGTTTTAGTTTCTGATGCCAGTGATACTGCTCTTGTCGTTTTGCAATCAATTCAGCTGGAGTACCGCCATAATCACTTTGTCTCATTTGTATCAGCTCTTCTATACTTAGGAAATCGGCGTCTTGAACCTGCTCTAATCTCCCTATTCTAACAAGTTCATTGGCTTCGGCCATAATTGCTTTTTTGCATTCGTCTAACATCATGCTCATTAAGTATTTGTGATGTTCTCGAAGTCCGCCCATATAACGAAATACACCAATTAACCGAGTCGCTAGTTTTAATTTGAAACGATTGTCTTTCACATGGCTTAGAATACGCAAAATAGCTTCATCTGCTTCCTTTTTGCCTTCCGTAAATCGCTGACGATGTTCACCTGGCTTTACACTTCGCATATGGCTGAATATGGGAGCTAGTAATTGTGTTGGCATTTCACGCCAGCGATAATTTGTCAGATCAATTTCCCCTGGGCATCTCATACCATATTGCTCAATAAATTTTTCAAAGGCGTGTCGAAAGGTAGTACCTCCAGCAACTTGAGCAAGTCCACTATAGAATGTCTGATCATCGGCTGTTTTTAGATACTCCTCTACCTGGGGAAGTTCTCGCAGTAGATCGGCAAGATCGCCAAGCTGCAGGCCAAGCTCGGTAGTAACGTTGCCGGGAAGGGATTTGTTTAACGTGTGAAGCTCCGCAGCATTTCCTAGCCAGCGGATCAGCAGCTTTTCCAGGAGCTTATTGGCAAGTATACCAGGGAGAACATAAGGGATAATCTCTTGGATGATGTCTAGTAGCATACCGTCTAATTGCTGTTGAACGATTTTTAGTCGGTCGGTACCTTGCACGCTGCTGAGTGCTTGCCTGGTTTGCTGCATTTTTTCCTGCATGAAGGTTTCGATTTTAAGCTTAGCCAGCCTGGGATCACCGGTACGCAGAATGTTCCAGGACTTCTTTAAGACAAGAGCGGCTATCTTGCGCGCAGTATCTGGAGTCTTTGAGTGGAGGTTTCCTGCGAAAACTCCAGGTCGTTTGACGACCAAATGCAGGGAACGGCTCATAGCCTCATCTGCTACTTTTAAAATTTTTGGAAAAAAGATGCGCATTAGCTTAGAAAGCAGGAAATCAGTAAGATCAATATAGATTCTGCTGCCCGCCTCAACAAACACCTGGGGGGGAAATGCGGTACGTAATACGGATCTGCCTAATGGTTTTATGGCATCAGCCATCATTTGAATATGGCCAAAGGATAGAAGTACCCGAAGCGGATGCTCAGGAATTTCCGGCAAAGGATATAATGTAGTGATAGGGCGGCTTTGTACGATAAAGAACTTGTCTTTTACCACACAAAATTCAATATCTTGGGGTGTACCATAATGCAGCTGAATTTGTTTTCCTAAGGCAGCAAGTTCGATAATTTGCTGATCAGTCAGGGCTTGCTGTTCTTGCTGTGTTGCTGGCAGCTCTTGGGTAATCGTGCCACCCTCGGGCAAAGGATAAATGGCTGCTTTCTTTTGGGATATCTTCTTGTGAATGATATGATCATTTTTTACTCTGTACAAATCAGCTGAAACTAAACCGGAAACAAGAGCTTCTCCCAAACCAAAACTGGCATCAATGGAAACAACACTGCGATTTCCACTTACAGGATCGGCAGTGAACAGTATTCCTGAAATATCAGGCATGACCATTTGCTGCACAACGATTGATAAATAGACTTCAGAGTGATCGAAAGCATTTTTGGCTCGATAGGCAATGGCCCGATCTGTGAATAAAGAAGACCAGCATTTACGGATATGCTGCAAAAGTTCATCTTGACCTTTGATGTTTAAATAGGTATCTTGCTGACCAGCGAAGGACGCATTGGGCAAATCCTCGGCCGTTGCACTGGAACGAACTGCATATGCATGATTTGATCCTTGCTTTGTCCAGGCTTGTATGATTTCGCTCCTAATTTGGGGGGGGATCGTCAATTGCTGTAAATGTGTCCGAATTTGTTCTCCCAATTTCCTAATGAGATTTAAGTCGGTAGGGTCGATTGCTTTCAGCGCAGCAAATAACGTGTCCATTTTTGGACTTGTTGCAATGAAATCTCGATAAGCGTAAGTCGTCACGCAGAAACCATCGGGTACAGAAAAACCTGCTTTAGCCAGTTCTCCAAGGTTCGCCCCTTTACCGCCAACATAAGGGAGACTTGCATGATCGAGTTGTTCAAAAAAAAGTACATAGGGTGTCATCGGCAATTTGCTCCTCGCATATCTTTATCAGTTGTCGTTATATTCAATACCAGTATCTTATCCTCTGGTTTTCTTAACTATTCATTGACGACATAGAGCTGGAAGAGTATTCTATTGCTATTTGTCGATGGATTGGGTAAAATACGCTTAGAACCACATAATATAACGAAAGGAAAAGGGTATTACGAACATGCGCAATTAATCTTTTTTAGTAAATCAAATGAGAGAGCGTTTCTGTATTGGTATGCAGGATTCTGTTCATGCGCTCATTTGAATTCTAGAGAGGATTATGTATAGTTGCGTGTTGCTGCGCTCTTTTTTCTGTACGTATGTCCTCTCTTTGCGAAAAGGAGAGGTTTTTTTGTTAGTATTAGAATTAAAAAATATTGTGAAATCTGTTGGAGATCGCTGCTTATTTAAAATTGACGATTTGAAGGTGTATTCCAAAGACCGTATCGGTATTGTTGGCTCCAATGGAGTAGGGAAAACGACTTTGCTAAAAATCATGGCAGGTTTGATGCAGCCTGACGAGGGGAAGGTTGCTTTGTATCGCTCCCCTTCTTATAGTGATCAGCTAGATGGAAGTCATGGGCAGGAGGATAGCATGAATTCAGGTATTGCCCAGCAATTCCAAGCTGGTATGCAGTATCATGAGACAATGAGCGGGGGAGAAAAGACTCGTTATCGGCTTGCTTTAGCATTTAGTAAAGGTACTGCTTTCTTGCTGGCTGATGAGCCAACAGCAAATCTGGACATTAAGGGAACTGAACTTGTGCAGAAAAAGCTGCGGGAGTTCCAAGGAGCCTTCGTCATTGTTTCTCACGATCGGGAATTACTTGATATGGTCTGTACTAGTATATGGGAGATACAAGAAGGAGAAATCAAGGTTTATACAGGTAATTATCGGCAGTACCTTGTCGAAAAAGAGGTGAAGAAAGCACAGCAAGCCCGGGAATATGAAAATTATCTTGCAGATAAGAAAAAACTAGAGGCGGGGGCAGCCGACCGAAGACAGCAGGCAGTGACGATGAGAAAAACTCCAAGCCGGATGGGAAATTCAGAAGCACGATTGCACAAAATGGGGAATCAAAAAGCAAAAGCGAACTTGGATAAAGCCGTAAAAGCCATGGAAACTCGAATGAGCCAGCTAGAGATCAAGGATAAGCCTAAAAGTAATCCTAAGGTGGTATTTCATTTAGTAAATACTGATGATGTATACAGTAAAATGGTGCTGCGGGCAGAGGGGATTAGTAAAGTCTTTGACAATCGCAGATTGTATGAGCAAGTTGAATTTAGCATTGGAAGCGGTTATAAGGTAGCTCTGATTGGCGATAACGGTTGTGGAAAAACAACGCTAATGAATATGATTCTTTTAGGTGCTGAGGGGATCTATATTGCACCTAAAGTACGCTTTGGGTATTTCAGCCAGGCAATAGATGGGCTTAAGCCAGATCAATCGATATTGGCAAATGTGATGGCAGATAGTATTTATGATGAGAATTTCGTGAGAAGCCTGCTGGCACAGTTGCTATTTCGCCGGGATGATGTATATAAAAAAGCTGCCGTATTAAGCGGAGGCGAGAGAACACGTGTAGCCCTAGCGCAAATTATGGTGAGTAAAGCAAATGTTCTACTGCTGGATGAGCCAACTAATTATTTGGATCTACCATCGTTAGCAGCGCTTGGAGTCGTGTTGGCAGAGTATAAAGGAACCATAGTATTTGCCTCTCATGATCGAAATTTTATTAACTCTATCGCTACCCATCTCCTGTTATTTGATTCTGGAAGGCTGAGACTTTTTTCTGGAAATTATAAAGACTATCTTCAGTATAAGAAGCAGAAAGTAGATTCAGCTAAAGAGGAACGACTTTTACTAGAGCATCGTCTGGCCGAAGTTCTTAGTAAATTATCTGTTGGTAAAGACAGAAGCTCTATAGAGCAATTAGACAAGGAATATCGTGAACTGCTCGAGAAATTAAAATAAGATAATTAATCATTCAGAACTGCCTATATATAATGGATGATTATAAACAGTGATAAAACTAGTATTCGAGGTGGAATGGTGGATATTCGCTTGTTGAAAACCTTTTGTGCAGTTGCTAAACTTGAGAACATTACGCAAGCTGCAGAGCTGCTTGCATTTACGCAGCCAACTGTTTCAGCTCAAATTCGTACGCTGGAAGAGCATTTTGGGGTGCAATTGTTTGAAAGGATCGGTAAAAAATTATATATTACCGATGCTGGAAGGTTTCTAATTGACCCTTCAGAAAAAATTCTTAAGATTTATGGGGAAACAGTTACAAGCATGAATTGCTTTTCAGAGGTTCAGTATATGAGAATCGGTATATCATCCAGTTATATCAATTCTCTGCTTTCACCCGCCTTGCGACAACTACAAAAAAGCGGCAATACAGGAAAAGTTAACGTAGAAATTTGCTTAAATTCAAGCTGTGTGCTTAATGGAATTAATAATAATCAATATGATATCGGTATTGTCCATGACCTTATTACTGAGAAATATTTAAATACAGTTATGATCCATTCGGAAGAGCTTGTTTGGGCGGGACATAAAAAGCTGATAAAAGATAAAAAGTGTTCACAACTCGAGGATTATCCAGTGATAAATTTTCGACAAGGCTGTACCTTTCGTATGTTGTGTGATAAATTGCTGCAAAAGCATGGACTGAGTTCAACCTTTGAATATAGCGATTTTGATTCAGTAAAAAATGCGATGATAGAAGGGTTAGGGATTGCGCTGCTTCCGCGAAGTGTGGTAGAGAATCTCAATACAGACAGTGATAATTTTTATCTATTTAACGAAGGGAGTAAATTAGAAATTCCGTTGTTTGCAATTACTCGTAAAGATAAGAATCTTTCAGCTACAGTACACAATCTGGTAAAAAGGCTTCAGGAGAATTCGTCGATGATATAGGCTTTTTTAATATTACTCATAATCCTTTTCAATTTCAAAGAAACTATGTTCTCCAGTATAATAAAAAGTAATAAGTAGCTGGGAGGGAACACGATGCAAGCAACTCATTTAGAAATACAAAATGAAGTAATAAGAATAATGGATACATTTGAGAATCTATTATATGGATTTGCTTATATAGGCGATATTTCTTCCTGTAAGTTTAAGAATACTCCATATGCCATAACAATTGGACTGCCACTTTCGCCCGTCATAATTGATGGGATTATAACTGGACCGAATCAAGTGTACTATGACGAATATTGTAACGTAAATGATAGACTGGATTTGATAACACTACAGTTAAAAAATGAAATCATTAAAAAGGGCTATCTTGCTTATGCTATACCCTCATCCAAGAGAACTGATTTTGTCAATATTAAAGGTGAATTTCCTCATAAGGCCGCAGCTGTGAGGGGCGGGTTAGGGTGGATTGGCAAAAGTTCTCTTTTGATAACAAGAAAATATGGTCCAAGAATTAGGATTTCTACGGTATTAACAGACATACCATTTCAGACAAATGATTTAATTGGAAAAAATTATTGTGGCACATGTAAAAATTGTGTCGGTGCATGCCCTGCGGGTGCAATTGTGGGCAATCTTTGGGATGAGAGCTTACCAAGAGAGAAACTCATTGATGTTAGAAAATGTGACTTATGGAAAATAAATAACTATTCTCAATTCCATGGACATGTCTGCGGGATTTGTGTCTCGGTTTGTCCACATGGAAGAAAAAAAGCCTAACTAAACTATCGTTAAGCTGACGTTGCAGCTGGGCACGAACGCCAGCATAAGAAGAATTTCATTTATTGAGATAAGCATTAGGACTTATATCTGGAATCATGGGGTTTAAGTCCTGAAAAAATGCTTGACTTATGTAGCATTTAGTATTATTATGATGAAAGTAAGTAAATATTTGGCAAACCTGTCGAAAGATGGGGACGCAAAGCTATGGGTCTAAGGACGGAAGTCTATGATTGCCAGGTTGCCGTTTTGGTTTAGTAAAAGTAACGGTCAGGGTATATCTCTGATCGTTTATTTTAGGTATATGTAGCTTAGAACCATGGAAAAAAGTAAAGGGAAATATGTTGATTAGGTGCCATAGCAGATCTAGAAAGATGCTAGTTTAGAAAGACGGCATTCTGGGAGCAGCGGAGGTGAAAAAGCTATTGATCATTTGTATGTATATTATCACGGTTATTCTTTTTATCAGCAGTTTATTCATAGTAAGTTTGCCCGAGATGTATATTGTGGGCGCAATTATCTTATTGGTATTCCTCCCATTTATCTTTAGAAAAAAAACACATTCAGAAGATGCATACCTTTTTGTAACAGTACACCCAGTCAGAGTAGTTCCAGCCATGATTAAAGACCCAAATAAAAATTGGAGAAGAATATAACCCTAGAATCATAGATCAGGATCAGGAACGGCCCTTAGCTCATAATGTGCTGAGGAGCCGTTTAATCTTTTATAAAAAACAATAGGTTATATGCCTTCTCCATCCAGCCCTGAAAGAGAGCAAGTATTCTTTTGTGTATTCAGAGGAGGATCCAGCTTTTTCGGTGCAGGGTTTCTAGTAATTAGAAATACAGATGCTAATATGATGAGCGCTGCTGCAGCATCTTTGGAGGTTAATTGTTCATTGGCAAATGCCCAACCTAAAAAGACGGCAACTACTGGATTGATATAAGCATACGTAGAAGCAATAGCTGGCTCCGCTGCTTTAAGAACCCAGATATAGGCACTAAAGCCAATAATCGATCCGATAAAAATTAAATATGCTAATGACAAGAAAGAACGTGCTGATATATGTTCGATGTTCAATTGACCTAATTCACCAAGTAAAATTCCCACAATTAGGCATAGCATTCCACCCATTATATTCTGGATTGCTATGGACATAAGTGTAGAATTAGGCAATTGTGCTTTTCGTGAATATAAGGAGCCTACTGCCCATGATAAAGAAGCGAATGTTAATACCAGATATCCATAGAGTTGTGATGAATCATAACTAGAAAACTGAAATGAATGGCTAACTAATAGTATCTGACCTAAAAATCCCAGCAGCAATCCAATCAGGACATAGATGTTGGGTTTCGAATTTCCTTGCCATAGCCAAGCTAATACGGTCATCCATAAGGGAACAGTAGCAATGATCAATGCTGCAATACTCGAAGAAACAGTCTGCTCTGCCCAAACGACCAATGAATTACCACCTAAGAGCATTAATCCGCCAATAATAGCAGCACTTTTCCAATGGTGTTTTTCTGGTGCCTTGGTTCCTTTATAAACTTCCCATAAATATAAGATGCCTCCGGCGATTACAAAACGAATGCCTGCCAACAAAAATGGAGGGAGGGTTTCCACTGCGAATTTCATCGCTAAATACGTGCCACCCCAGGGGAAATAAACTGCTAACAATGCAAGTAAAATCGGATAAGTGATGCGAGAATTTGAGGATTTCATTTTTAAAATCTCCCTTTTCAATAGTTGAATTAAAATGTTAGTTGTGCAGTTTCTTTCAATGTATTAAGAACAATGATTGTTTTCGTTGAGATGGACTCACCCCGAACCTTTTCTTTTAATAACAGACTTAACGATTCTGTATTTCGAGTCCGAATTTTTATCAAGTAGCAATCGTCACCAGCAACATTATGGACTTCCTGGACACCTGGAATATCAACTAATAAGCTTTCTATATCTTTATCTCCTGCTACTTTAATTAAGACAAAAGCAAGCATGTCTAATCCAAGTGCGTGATGATTGAGCTTAGCTTCATAGCCCGTTATAATTCCTTGTTCCTCTAGCTTGCGGACACGAGATAAAGTAACAGAAGGAGCAAGTTTTATTTCGCGGGCTATATTTGCATTTGACACTCTTGCATTACTTTGCAGTAAGTAAAGAATTTTTTTATCAATAAGATCCACTGATAATCACCTCAAAATAAGTATAATTTTATTGTAGCTTCATGTAAAGAATATTATTCTTTCAAGAAAGATATATTTAGAATTATATTCTAAATATATCTTTAATAATAGAATAATATTCTGTTATTTTATATAAAAATGAAATTTAATTTAAAAATACAATACATATGATTTGTCAGCAGCATTTGAATGGTATTTTGCATGAGCTTTATAAGAGAGTAATAGAAATATGAAACAGTATTAGATCAGTATTAATAATTCCATTGATTTTTACCTTGCAAAAAGGTATCAATTTTGTCTGCAGGTACAGGTTTGCTGAAGAGATATCCCTGCATGATTGGGCAATCAAGATTTTTTAAAGAATCAAGCTGTTCTGAGGTCTCTACCCCTTCTGCCACTACTTTGAAGTGCAGACTTTTGGCAACTTGCAAAATAGCCTGGATAATAGCTTGGCTTTCTTGATTTAAAGTGATATCACGGATAAAGGATTTATCAATCTTCAAAATATTAATAGGAAAGCTTTTCAAATACATGAAAGACGAATATCCTACTCCGAAATCGTCTAGGGCTAGACGGACTCCTATAGAGCGCAGTGAATTTAGAAGAGATAAAGTAAGCTCTGCATGGCTGATTGCAACCGTCTCAGTAATCTCTAGCTCCAGTAAATGAGGAGGTAAACCTGTTTTTTCTAAAATGTTTTGGATGTTCTGCAGAAGGTGGGGATTTTGAAATTGTTTCACTGATAAATTTACTGAGATCCTCATGGGAGGATAACCGGATTTCTGCCATTGTATGTTTTGCTTGCAAGCAGTAAAGGTTACCCAATCGCCTAAAGGGATGATAAGCCCTGTTTCTTCTGCTAAAGGAATGAATGCATCAGGAAACAGCAAACCTTTTGTTGGATGATTCCATCGTACAAGAGCTTCTACTCCTACAATCCTGCCATCGTAAGCAATCTGGGGTTGATAGTGTAATAACAATCCAGAATTCTCATTAATTGCTTGGTGTAAATCCATTTCTAATTCTAGGCGCTCAAGGGATCGAACCTGCATTTTTTCAGTAAAAAAGTCAAAACGGTTTTTTCCCTGACTCTTGGCTTCATAGAGTGCCATAGCAGCGGTTTTAATAAGGTCATCAAAATGCTGACCATTTTGAGGAGAAAATGCAATTCCAGCGCTGGCTGAAAGATAATAGAGGTTTTTCCGGTACAGGCATGGTGCCTTAATGGCATTTATTACTTTCTCTACTGCCAAGGTTGTTTTTTCCTTATCTAAGTTGGGTAATAAAAGGAAAAATTCATCACCACCGATACGAGCAATGATATCATTATCTCTTAAACACCTTAGTATTCTTTGCGTAACTATTTTCAAAAAATCATCACCGACAGCATGACCCATGGCATCATTAATTCGCTTAAAATCATCGAGGTCAACAAATACAACAGCGAACCCATTTTCATCTTTTTGCGATTCGGCTGCTTTTGCCAAAATCATATCTTGTATGTACAGACGGTTTGGCAGATTCGTCAATATATCATAATATGCCAGTTGACGGATTATCTCTTCCTTCTCTTTGAGTTCATCCAACTTTTTCTCTAAACTAAATGTCCGTTTACGCACCATATTTTTAAGCTTGAGATTAAAAATAATAAATAAGATCAAACCCAGTGTTAAAACTCCAATAATGTAAATAAGTGGACGAATTAAAGAAGAATTGTCCACCCCCAAAAAGGATTGTTCTCGCACAACCTCATTTATAATAACACCCAAACCATCGTTCTGGTAGAATCCTTTTTCAATGACAGCAGAATAACCTGCAAGCTGAGATTGGTGTATCCATTTTAGTTGCAGGGGCATCTCTTGAGCAGATGCACCAGCAGGGAGTAGGAGTATCTTCCATATGAAAATGAATAAAATGAAGTTGCGAATTCTATGGACGAAAGTTCTCAAAACTGGTTCACCCCAATGCAAGAGTTGATGTGAAAAAATGGAATTTTTGAAAAATAAGTCGAAAAATAGCGAATTATGTTATTGAATAGTAGTTCGCTGCCTTTCATTTTGATACCTGCAATTTGAAAAGTATTTTTTCTATCTATCCGTCTCTTGTGCTGTGCATGTAAATCTGTCACGCAGGCATAGCAATTCCCGCTTGCCAAGAGATTGTTTTTCTCGACTTGTTTTAGTGATTTAAAGATTTATCCGTATTTATGGTATAAAAAAAGAAACTGTTTGTAGATCGCTGCAAACAGTTTCTTTTAATTATTTGCAAAAAGAGCAATTAGGATAATGACATCCGTCGCTACAGGTGCGACAGAGGCCTCCGTGACCTAAGGAAGCAATAAAGCGGGACGTAATTTTATCTCCCATAAGAGCTTTAGGCAGAATGACATCTAAAATCGTAATTTTACTAAACATACCGCAAGCTGGAATACCCAAAATAGGAGTGTCATTAAGGTAGGCGAAAAGGAACATAGCGCCTGGTAATACGGGGCTGCCGTAAACAATAATCTCTGCACCTGTCTGGCGTACAGCCAGAGGCGTGATGTCATCAGGATCGACAGACATGCCGCCTGTGACAAAGACCAAATCATTTTCGAAAGAAAGTTCTTTAATTGCGTCAGAAACTCTCTTTATATCATCTGGTACAAAGATAGTTTGTGACAGGCTGCTGCCTAAGTCTGATACTTTTTTCTGGATGACCTCTTCGAATCGATCTTTAATACGACCATAAAAAACCTCATTGCCAGTGACAACTAAGCCAACTTTTTTTGCTGGTATGGGTCTAATGGAAAGGATTTTTTCACAAGCACAGATTCTTTCAATATGATCCAGGGTGTCTTGTGGCAGTGTTAATGGAATGATTTTTGCAGCAGCAACGACTTCCCCTTTCTTGACGAGCGTACCAGAATGCAGAGTCGATAGAGCGACTCCAGTCATCTCATTAAGTTGTAATAGCTTATCAATGTGAATATCCAATACCCCAGAGGTATCAGCCAGCATCTTTACCTTGCCTTCACTGGCATGTTCCAGAAGGATATTAGCGCCAGCTGACAAAAGTGAAAGCTGCTCAGCTGCCGCATTCTCGTGAACATCTCTGGGGCCAAGTTCCAAAATATAGACATGGTCTTTGCCCATGCTCAGCATTACAGGAATATCTTCGGAACGAATGATATGCCCTTTAGGGAAAGCGACTCCTTTGAACTCCCCAGGGACAATTCTCGTTAGATCTTGACCAAGAACTAAGCCGACGGCATTGGTTACATGTATGCTTTTCATTAAGAATAACGCTCCTTTAGGAAGAATGGTACTCGTTTATAGATGTAAAAGGATTGCTTCTAACTCTGTTCCTTCTTGTATAGGAGGATTGTGAGCTGGAATTTCAAGTAATGCATTGGCTTTTAAAGCCGATTTTAGCATTCCATTACCTTGGTGTGATAATGGTTCTGCAAACATGATACCTTGTTTCATAAACCAGCGTGCCCAAATGAAACGTCGAGTTGGCGAAGTTTTTGTAAAAGTACCGCAAAGCTTAACAGTCGTTTTTTTGTGGTTCCAATTCCCTAATCCTGAGATTTTACGAATCAGCGGGCTGATTAGCATTTCGAAAGAAACACTGCCAGCTGCGGGATTGCCAGATAGAGCAATGAGTAAGGAGTTTCTCCAAACCCCAGCTAAAACAGGCATACCTGGCTTCATTGCCACACCTTTAAAGAGAAGGGGGATTTGCAGTTCCTGAAATAGTTTCTCCATTAAATCATAATCGCCGACAGAAGCACCGCCTGTTGTAATATATATAGGCAGGTCAGGCTGTTCAGAAAGCTTTGTGATGATAGAAGATAAATTATCCTCTACATGTCCAAGTAAAATAGGCTCTCCTCCAGCCTTTAGGGTTTTTGCCAATAACATATAACTATTAGAATCGCGAATTTTACCAGGTTTCATAAGATCAGAAGGAGACAAAAGTTCGCTGCCTGTGGCAAGGATACCAATCTTTGGTTTATGAAAGACCAATGGATTGGCCTGTCCTAGCATGGACAAGAGCCCAAGTGCTCCTTCTTCTAAGAGGGTTCCTATTGTTAAGACTTTCTCATCAATACGAATTTCTTCACCTTGAGAACAGATATTGGTTGCTGCCTTATCGGCAGTTAGTATTTCAATCTGACCATTGATTTGGTGAGTATCCTCCAGGCGAACGACGGCATCAGCACCTTCAGGAATCTTGGCGCCCGTCATGATTCGTGTTGCCTGACCGGAAATAACAGTCTTATAAGGAACTGATCCTGCAGGTACGGATTCGATTTGCGTTAGCAGGACGGGTTGTTCTGGGGAGACGTGGACAATATCTTTGAGTTGTACCGCATACCCGTCTAAAGGAGAACGATTAAAAGGGGGAAAATCCATGGTGGAAGTAATATCTTCGGCTAATATACGGCCAAAGCACTCTGCCAGAGGGTATCTTGTAGTACTACAAGGCAGTGGTGCATGGTTTAATAGAAGGGCAAGGGCATCTTCTAATACAGTCATTTAAAATCACCTGCTTTTGTTATATAGTATAGAATTTATAAGCTTTAGGAGGAACGTTTACTACAAAGAGCACTCCAGAGCGTATTTTTGTCCTATCTATCTTTTCTCTATGTTCTCTGGACGCGTAGCGTTATTGTTATAACTATAGGCTTGTTGATAGTCGGAGAAACAATTCAAATTTTTAAATAAGAGTTCCAAATTGATGGTGGACGGCCACATTTCTTCTGTTAAGCAGAAGCTATTCAGCAAGCTGCAAAGAGATGACACTTTGTAATGACCTGAGCGCAAAGCTTGCTCAATGACTGGGAGGGAACTTTTTTGATAAGAGGCGAAGAGTGGCTGTATTTTACCGTGATATAGGGGCAGTACCGCATCTCGATCTTTGTTAGCCGCTGCGTAGTTTAAAATCGTTTGCACAGCTTCTGGTATAACAAATGGCATATCACAACTAATAACAAAAGCAGTATCAAACTTAGCATGGTGCAGGCCGGAATGTATTCCGCTTAAAGGGCCACATTGAGGAATGATATCGGACAAGACCCGGACAGAGGAAGGCAAGCTGCGAGGCTGGTTGCTTATGATAAGAATATCTTGTGAGATATTCTCTATACATTCAATAATACTGTGTAGAATATCATGATCGCCCCAGGGAAGGGAGGCTTTGTCTTGACCCATTCGCGTACTGTTGCCTCCCGCTAGGATAACGGCGCTGATTGGCTGCTGCTTCAAGATCTTATATCTCCTTTTTAAGTTTAGGATTGAGGAGAGGGGTCTTGGGTGATGGTTGTGAATAAAGTAAGAAAATGACGGGCAGCAGCCGATAGGTGACGATTGCGCATCCAGATAACGGCTGATGCAATATTGATGCAAGGATCACTAATGGTTTTAAATACTAGGTTGGTATTAGGAATAAGACCAATTGCAGCCCGTGGCACAATTGCTATGCCTACATTAGCGTCAGCCCAAGCCAAGATCGGCATAATGTCATCACTTTTACAAAGTAAATACGGGTTAAAACCAGCTTGTTGGCAATGTTCTGTAATAATCATTTCATATTTACGATGAATCATTAATGGCTGGTCCATAAGCTTCTCCAAAGGGATGGAATCGCCTTCTTCTAGAAGTCCCATATTATCCTTATGAATGGCAGCCACTAACGGCTCTTTAGGCAGCTCGATGGATTCATAGGTATCCGTATCAAAAGAGAAACGTACTAAACCGATTTCAATTAGTCCTGCATTTAAGAGTTCAATAATGCGAATAGACTCTCCTTCCCACAGTTCAAACTTTAAATCCGGATAGTGATTGCGAAAGATACGCGCTACTTTTGGCAAAATGGTTACTCCAGAGGAGGAGGCTGTACCAATAGATAATGTTCCATAGGCTCCTGAATCAATTTCTTTGATTTCTTTTACCGTTGTATCCATCAGCTTCAGTAATTGCTCCGCACGATTGCGCAGTAAACGCCCTGCCTCTGTAAGTTGAATTTTTCGATGCCCACGTTCAAAGAGCCTTGTACCTAAATTTTCTTCCAGTTGTTTCATTTGTCGGCTAAGAGGAGGCTGAGCCATATGCAAGCGCTGAGCAGCTGTTGTAATGTTGCCTTCTTGTGCAATGGCAAGGAAATATTGTATTTCACGTAAACTTATCATAAAAAGCACTCTCCCTATAAGCACAAATACCAAAAAAGTATGGAAGATGAATCTTATTAGTATTATTAGTATGGAACAATTTTTGATATAATTGTAATCTGAAAGACTTATATAGTCAAACCATAATTTATTTTAGCATATATACTAAAAAACGCGAAGAGCAGAAGAAAACACGAAGGAAATAAACAGTGTTCTTCAAACTCTTCGTGTCTTCATGTTTAACGCGTAATTATTAAATAGAAGTAAAGAATGGAGGAGTTCTGAAGTTGAAGCGTAATTTGAATTCATTCGTCTTGGCAGATTCTAAAAAATGCATTGGCTGCCGCGTTTGCGAAGTAGCCTGTGCTGTTGCGCATTTAGATGCAGAAGTTAAGACCGTTGGGAATGTGAATATTTCCTTGAATCCACGATTGTATCTCGTCAAAACTCCTGAGATCACAATGCCTGTTCAATGCCGCCATTGCGAAGATGCTCCCTGTTTAAAGAGTTGCCCAGTGTCAGCGATAAAAAAAGCGAGCAATGGGATTGTAATTGATGAGGCAGGCTGCATTGGCTGTAAAAGCTGTATAATGGCTTGTCCTTTTGGAGCCATTGAATTGATTGTTTCTCGTCAGGGAGCTACGGAAGATGAATCAGAAGTTGTTGCTAGTAAATGTGATCTATGTGGGGGAGCGCCTGCATGTGTAGAAGCTTGTCCTCGTGAAGCCCTCCAATATATTGATATGGCAAAACAACGAACACAGCGGCGTATTGCAGCAGCCAATAAGATGATTGGATTCCATAGTCAATTCGTGGTCAAGGAGGGATAAGTGGTGGTTAAGAAACTACAGGAAAACATTAAAATCGATGCAGAACTTTGTACAGGATGTCGCCGATGCTCAGAAGTATGTCCTGTTGATGCGATTGAAGGTGAAGAAGGCAAGCCTCAGTCTGTTAATCTAACTAAGTGTGTCATGTGTGGGCAATGTGTGCAAATATGCAGTGCGTATGATTCTCCTTTTGAACAGTATGCTACATCTCGCAGCCAGAGACTGAAAGAACGGAATATGCCTGTTGTGAAAGAACCTCTTTTTGCTGCTTATTACCATGGCGACTTTTTTAAAGTAAAGAAGCAATTAGCAGACAAAAAACAATTTTCCATGGTGCAATGCGCTCCGGCAGTCAGAGTTTCTCTTGCCGAAGAATTTGGAATGCCCCTTGGCAGCCTGGTACCAGGAAAAATGGTTGCAGCCTTAAGGCGTTTGGGCTTTACACGAGTGTATGATACGAACTTTGCTGCTGACTTAACCATCATGGAAGAAGGCAGTGAATTGGTTAAGAGAATTACAGAAGGCGGATCACTGCCGATGTTTACCTCCTGTTGTCCAGCATGGGTAAAGTTTGTGGAAAATGAATATCCTGAGCTGATTGACCATTTATCCAGCTGTAAATCACCCCAGCAAATGGCGGGGAGCATGTTTAAAACCTATGGTGCGAGTGTTGATGAGATTGATGCCCGAGAGGTGTATAGCGTTGCGATCATGCCCTGTACCTGTAAAAAATATGAGGCGAATCGGCCTGAGATGAAATCCAGTGGCTATCAGGATGTGGATGCAGTCTTAACCACAAGGGAATTAGCGTATCTTATTAAAGAAGCGGGGATTGATTTTAATGCCTTGCCTGAAGAAAGCTTTGATAAACCATTAGGCATGTATTCCGGTGCAGGTACTATTTTTGGGGTAACAGGCGGTGTCATGGAAGCAGCGATTCGTACAGCCTATGAACTGATAACCAAAGAACCCATTCAAAATGTGAACGTAATAAGTGTCAGAGGTGAGCAAGGTGTTAGGAAGGTCACATTGGATGCGGGCGCATTAAAGATTAAAACCGTTGTAGTTTCAGGCTTGAAAAATGTAATTCCCATTTTGGAAGACATACAAAGAGGAAAGGCTGATTTTCACTTTATGGAGGTAATGACCTGTCCAGCAGGCTGTATCAGCGGTGGCGGTCAACCGAAAATGCTCTTGCCCGTTGATGGAAGAAAAGCCTATGAAAATCGGAAATCCAGCACCTATCAACATGATGAAGAGCAGTGCTATCGAAAGTCTCATGAAAATCCAGACATACAAGAGATTTACCAAAAGTTTTTGGGAGAACCCCTAGGACATAAATCTCATAAACTTTTGCATACCCACTATAAGCC
>CAMKSY010000057.1 GCA_946415545.1 uncultured Pelosinus sp.
CAAAACCAATTACCAAAACTGCTATGCTTTTTCTATGAAGCATGGTAAGCCACCTCCTTACTTAGTTTCATTATACAACATTAACATGAATTATCAATCCTTAGGGACAATAATTAATGCATCTCCCACTGATCTCTCCCGACCATCTGAGGGTTTATTCATAATTTTACCTTTTACGACCATCTCACTAGAACCTCCACCATCCAAATTCATCGCATCAACAGCTCCAAATTCTTGCATTAATAAGGCTAATTCTAACAGCGTCAGCCCCTTACTATGCTGCTGTCTTCCATCCACTACAACAAGCAGAACATGCCCATCTTTCGTTACGCCGACTGCGGTGCGAGGTGCTCTTCCAACTGCTATATCTGGAGGAAATTCTTCTATTTTACTGGTTAAAAATACACTGCTATTCTTAACTAACCGCGGACCTGCCCCAATGGCAGATATTGTCTTATCCCAGACAGATCCAAGCGTCTGGTTAATTTTTACTGTGTCACCCACTTTTAAACTCGCTAACGCCCTTTCGTTGCTGCCATGAGCTGAAAGTACAACTGCTCCCGGCGGAATTACAGCATTGCCATGTACGATTGCAGTAACAATATTTTGACTGACAATATAATCCGTGCCATATTCATTCGTGCCCGTCATATTATCGTAGAAATTAGTATACAGTATTAAATCATCCTGGCCCCGCTCATGGTTCACTCCCGTTATAGCAACTACCGCTCCATCCGGTAAAGTAACTGTTCCCTTATAGTCAATCTGGTCAATTAATATCTTGCCCTCAGGTAAGATCCCTAAGGCAGTTCGTCCAATTGTAGGAGAACTTACAATTTCACCATCCATTTTCAGCAGCCCTATAATTTCTCCATTAAGAGCAAAATAGGAAGCATTAATGGCAGCGATGCCTTTATTACGCTCTGCCATCCTTTGCACTTTTTCTAAATCCATAATTGCATTATTGGATAGTACTGGCTTTATGACATAATTACTGTCTGGAGCCAGGTCCACCATATATGCAGAAATAGGCCCTTCTTTCGTATTACGATATAATGAGGTATACTTTAATCCACTTCCAATTTGTTCCTCATACTTACGGTCAAATTCTTTTACAATATCAATTACAACCCGCTGGGGATTTGATAGTGTAAACAATTTATAAGACACAATCGGTTGTTTTAGCGTAATGGTTATTCGCTGTTTACCTGGCTGAATCTGAATCACTTGCACGTTGCTAACAATCGGGTCCTGTAATTGCAGTACTGGCATTTTATTACTATCGGTATTCGCAAAATCAATAATAATCTGATCCTGATTGGCAGAGAGCTGAGCCGTATATTCAGGAAGCTCATTTATATCAAATACAATACGCACTTGTTCTGCATTTTGACTATAACGAATCTTCTGCAGTACAGACTTAGCTGGAGCTGCCCACACCATCTGTGAACAAAAAATAATCAGCATCATCAATATGTATACACGTTTAAACATTTTCATTGTTATATCCCCCCTAAGAAAACCACTATTACATTTTCCTTACTGATGAGAAAAACCCAGGCACTATCTCGGTGCCTGGGACTTATTGCTGACAGAATCCGGGGTACGTAATTGGCGGTAAAGCATATCCGCCAAGCCAATACCTCCAGCCTTTGCCATATCTTTTGTCATTTCCGTGTCCAGCATAGATGTCATCGTCTCTTCCTGAGAACTATCGACTAATTTGGACTTATCCACCGTCTTACGCATATTCGTCATCATAATATTTAGAAATACAGCCTCTAAGTCCTGACAAGTCTTTTTTAGCTTCGCATCATCTTTTGCCTGCTGCGCTTTTTCTGTTTCCTGTGCTAAATGAGCAGCAAATTCACCTTTCGCTTTAGTCTGCACAGAATCCAGATTACTTATCATACTTGATGAACTAATTCCTGCTATCTGCATTCGTATCCACCTGCCTAAATAATCTGCAAGTCAGCATGTAAAGCTCCAGCAGCCTTCATGGCTTGCAATATAGAAATAATATCCCGTGGTGTTGCACCAATGGCATTTAATGCATTTACAACATCGCCTACACTTGCCGTAGAAGGCAATACCATAACATTTGCTTTATCTTCTTTCACATTGACAGACGTATTATTTGTAACTACTGTAGATCCTCCGGAAAAAGGCGGCGGTTGAGATACATCTGTCGTTCTGTCAATACGAATACTGAGCCCACCCTGTGCTACAGCTACTTCATCGATTGTAACATTGGAACCCATAACAATGGTACCTGTACGCTCATTTATAATAATCTTGGCAATATTGTCAGGATTAATATAAAGTTCTTCTATAGAAGCAACAAATCCCACTACGTCATTATCATAAGAACTAGGCACTGAAACCACCACCGTACCAGGGTCACGCGTCGTGGAAATATTACCAAACCGATTATTAATAGCCTCGCCAATTCGAGCAGCTGTAGTAAAATCAGGCTGACTCAATGCCAATGTAATGGAACCACTGGGCGATAGTAATTGAGTAGGCACTTCACGTTCTACAATTGCACCATTGGGGGTAGTGCCAGTGGTCGGAAAGTTCTTCTGCTGACTGCTGCCACCGCCACCTGCAGTATAACCGCCTGTGGAAACAGGTCCCTGCCCTACAGCATACACTTGCCCATTCGCCGCCTTCAAGGGTGTTTGAAGCAAAATACCGCCTTGAAGACTTTTAGCATCTCCCATGGAAGATACTGTCATATCAATGGTATCGCCAGGCTTTACAAAAGCTGGCAATTGGGCAGTAACCATGACCGCAGCTACATTTTTGGATTTAAGCTGAGCATCATCTACGGTTAGTCCAAAACTTTTCAGCATATTGGCAATGGACTGCCTCGTCTGAATCAGTGTATTCGAATCACCTGTACCAGCCAGCCCAGTTACCAATCCATATCCCACCAATTGATTAGTTCTAACACCTTGCACTTTTGCTACGTCTTTTATCCGTGTTATCGAGCTGGCGGCTAGTACTGTTGACCCAATCGCCACAACACAAAATAAAAGTGTTATCATGATGATTAACCTGCGCATAATATCCTCCGTTTTAAAACAAGAAGTTCAGTAATTGACTGACAATCCCTTGACGCTGCTTTCTAGAAATGGGACCACTGCCGTCTATTCTTATTTGAGCATTCCCTATGTAAGTAGACAATATGGTATTATCAGCTGAAATATCTGCTTGACGCACGATTCCAGAGATTGTAATCTTTTGTTCTTCGCCATTTTGTTTGATACTTTGTGTCCCAGAGACAATTAGGTCCCCGTTAGGCTTCACCTCAAGTACCTGAGCGGTCATTCTTGCCGTAACATTATTAGTATTAACAAGAGAACCTTTAGCCTGAAAACTGTCAGAATTACCGGCTGTAGCAGATGCAATTCCATGAAAGATCCCTGTCCCAGCATTCATTTTTACGTTAGTGGACTTAGAATTAGCAGCATTTCCTGCGCGATTTGCACTGGAATTTTCGCTGATAATGATTGTAAGGGTATCACCAACAGCACGAGCTTTATAATCACCATATAAACTGCCGCTAGCTCCACTATCACTCCACAAGGACATCGCGGAAACCGGAGTTGCTATCAAGAGCATCAGGCACAGGAAACCTAACAGCATGCTCAGCGATTTTTTTGTTAGGTTAGACATATTCTACACCTTCACTTTCTACTCTCTCTACGAAAATTGTTTATCAGGAGCAACTATCTTTAAGAGGCAGAAGCACCCTTATAGGTTAATACTTGCACCTTGTCTTCATCAATAACCTTACCCAAAACAATTTTATTAGAACTGATATTTTTAATACGGATTAATTGATTTTCATAGCCGTCCTGCAAAGCCTGCCCCGAGGTTATTACTTCTATATTGCCAATAAAAGCAGTAAGAGTTACCATATTACCCCGTTTTACAATTACAGGCTTATTTACCATGGAATCGGTTATGACCATACCTGGCGTTATTAAGCGTCTGGCCATTAATCCGCGTATTTTGCTCTTATCGGTAATAAAACCCGCCGCAATTTGTCCCGTATCCATTCGCTCATACCGTAAATCATCTTCAGTAAGGATCTCGCGGGCATTCACTTGTCTAGCTGCTACCGCCACCTGACGATATAAATTGACTCTAAATCTCAGACTTATTTTAGTAACAGCTTGTCCATCCACACTTACAGAAATCATTACAGTAGTGGGAGTATTATAGCGAATTCCATAAGGTAAGGAAGCGGTCAACGCAACAGTTCCTACGGGCACTGTTACATCTTGTTCACGTCCAGCATAAAATACGTTTAAATCTTCATGCTTAACATTAGGCCCCACCTGTTCTCGAATGGCATTGATTCCTTTATCAATCAATGTTTGTGCATTTACAGTCTGTGAGTCACCAATCACAGTGACGCGATCAGGAATTACCCATATAACATTTGCTAAGTCACTTTCCGTTGCTGCTAGCCGCATAGTAATGATTTCTTTGGTTAATACAAAACTGCTGCCTGGAACAGGTGCATCGCCAATCTTCAATTGGCGCAGTTTTTGATTGCTTTCCTCATTGTCTCCGCTGATTTTAGCTATTTGTCCAAGGCTAATGGCTGCACCATTCACTTTAACCTGTTCTTCAATGACAACTCTAGTGCCCTCAGCAAAAGACAAACTGATAAAAAAGCAAATTTGAAATACAACAAGCAGACACACTTTCTTACTCATTACTTTCACCTAGCGTTTCAGGTTAGCAACTTGTTCCAGCATATTATCAGATGTAGTAATGGCCTTTGAATTAATTTCATACGCTCTCTGCGCTACAATCATATTCACCATTTCTTCTACAACTTGAACGTTAGACATTTCTAAATATTTCTGCATGATCGTGCCCGTCCCGTCTATTCCTGGGTCACTGGCAACCGGAGTTCCTGAGGCTGCAGTTTCTTTTAACAGGTTATGCCCAGCACTATCCAGGCCTGCTGGATTTACAAATTTAACAAGCTGTATCTGCCCTAATTCCTGGGATGCAGTCTGACCTGCCAGCTTAGCTGATACGCGGCCATCAGAAGATATCGCAATATTTGATGAACCTTCTGGGATAGTAATGGCTGGCTCTAAAGGATATCCTTCTGATGTCACAATTCGACCTTGCTCATCACGCTTGAATGCACCATCACGAGTGTAGTTAATAGTCCCATCGGACATAGTGACTTGAAAGAAGCCATCTCCTTCTATTGTCATATCAAGATCATTACCAGTGGATTGAGTTGGACCTTGCGTATAAATTTTTTGAGTTGCCACCTGACGAACACCGCTTCCTAATTGAATGCCTGTAGGCAATTGAGTATCTGCACCAGTGGCTGTTCCTGACTGCCGCATAGTTTGATACATTAAATCTTCAAAATCGGAACGGCTCTTTTTAAATCCTGTTGTATTGACATTCGCCAAATTATTGGAAACCACATCAATATTAGCCTGTTGAGCAACCATTCCTGACGCAGCAGTCCATAATGATCTCATCATAATCGAAAAATCCTCCCTAATCTCATGAAATATATTGCTAAAACCTTACCCACTGTCAAACAGAAATAACTATTAACTTCACATATGTATACCCAATTTATGATAGCAGGTTCTTACTAATCCTACTTATAATATCGCCACAATAAAGCAAAATCTTAAATAAAAAATAAAGTTTTATAGTTTTGCGATATCATTGGCAGCCTTTCCCAATAAATCATCATGAGAACGTACTACTTTAGCATTTATTTCATAGGAACGATAATTAGTAATCAAATTCACCATTTCCCCAACGACATTCACGTTAGACATCTCTAAGGCTCCTTGTATTACACGACCAGCAGCTTGCTGCCCCTGCTCCCCTTGGGGTGGAGCAAACAGACTCGATCCTACTTTGGAAAGCTGTTTTTCATCCGCAAATTCTGTCATTCTGAGCTGTCCCACTACCTCATCATCAACCATTACCCGTCCATTTTCATCGACTGACATTTTATTGCCATTGATGGCAATCGGGCCATTTTCGCCTAACACCTGATATCCATCACTTGTAACTAATTGGTTTCGTATGTTTTTTGCAAAAGTACCGTTACGAGTATATCGCAATCCTTGAGGAGTTTGTACAGCAAAGAAACCTCTTCCTTCAATTGCTAAGTCAAAGGAATTCCCCGTTGTTCTTATTGAGCCGCCAGTATGGGTCGTTGCCACCTCATCAACTACAACTCCCGTGCCCATACGCCCAATAGCAGGGGCCTCCTCGCCATCATTAACACGAGTAATTAAAATGTTAGCAAAATCTTTAGTAACAGCTACATCCTTTTTAAATCCAGCAGTATTCGCATTTGCTAAATTGTTGGAGGTAACATCAATACGTTCTGCCTCTGCCATCATGCCGGAAGCAGCTGTATATAAACCGCGAATCATGTAATCACTCCTTTTTTCATTCTCAAAAATGTAACGAGCATTCCTTGATTAGGCGATACTACCTCTTTTTAATGTTGTCAGACTATCTTCTAAAGAGCCTAAAGAATCCAGGGCTTTTCCTGTGCCTAATGCCACGCAGGAAAGGGGATCTTCTGCTAAATAGGTAGGAATACCAGTCTCTTGCTGAATCAACTTGTCCAAACCATAAAGCATCGAACCACCGCCAGTCATGACAATGCCCCGATCCATAATGTCAGATGACAATTCAGGAGGAGTAATTTCCAATACCGTTTTCACCCGTTGAACAATCAAGGATACAGACTCGCTTAAAGCTTCGAAGGTTTCAGCTGATGTAATACGCAATGTTTTCGGCAAGCCGGAAACTAAATCCCGCCCGCGGATTTCCATACTTTCATTACGTCCCGAGACCAATGCTGTGCCAATCGTCACTTTGATTTGTTCCGCTGTACGCTCACCAATCATCACGTTATATTCACGTTTCACATAACGTACTAGTGCCTCATCAAACTTATCTCCGCCAACCCTTAGTGATTCACTTACTACGATACCGCCTAGACTTAATACTGCTACATCTGTCGTCCCGCCGCCAATATCAACAACCATAGAACCAAATGGTTCCGAAATGTCTAATCCCGCACCAAGAGCTGCAGCTAAGGGTTCTTCAATCAAATATGTTTTTTTAGCACCAGCCTGCACTGCAGCCTCCAGTACTGCCCGTTTTTCAACTGTTGTGACACCGGAAGGTATGCAAACCATGATACGAGGTTTAAAAAAGAAGTTTTTGGGAACCACTTTACTGATAAAATGACGCAGCATGGTTTCCGTTGTATCATAGTCAGCAATGACGCCTTCCCGCAGTGGTCGAATGGCAATAATATTACCGGGAGTTCGTCCAAGCATTCGACGAGCCTCTTCTCCCACAGCCAATACTGTATTGGAATCACGATCGATCGCCACTACTGATGGTTCTCGCAATACAATCCCTTTACCTTTTATGTACACCAAAACGTTGGCTGTCCCAAGATCTACACCAATGTCCATTGACATTCCAAACATGAATAATCCCCTCTCCTACTCCTACTTGTCCATTCTTTAGTTTTTATTTAAACCACAAAGACTACGAAACTACAGCCATTGTCTTTGTGGTTAATTAATGTCTTAAAAAATAGTTTCACTTGTGCTCATTCTACATGAATAAAAAAAATCCTTTATTTTTTGCTATTTTCTCCCGCTTCCTTATATTTTTTTCGTGTGGCCTCTCCACCGCGAATGTGACGTTCCGCCTTATTTTGTTCTAATATTACTCTTACGCGATTTGCCATTTTTTTATTTACTAGCGGCAATCTTTCTATCATATCCTTATGGAATGATATACCAAAAGTGAACGATAAACAAAAGAGGCTCAACCATCCCTTTTACAAGACGATTAGCCTCTTTCTATATACTTCCATTGTAGTACAAACCCTGTTAGTTTTAAATAGGTAGAATAAACTATTTTTCTATGTACTTAATGCATTTCTCTGCTAGAAACTTTACAATGTTATTTGCTCGGCGGGTTTCATAAAAGTCCACCATTAATGTATTGAATTTCAAAATATCCTTTACTCTTATATTGAATACCCCATAACCTGCTTTGATCATTATACCATTTGCCATAAGGCGAGCCGTGCGCTTGTTTCCATCCCAATAGAATTGATTTAAAGCTGCCCACAGGAACAAGCGAATTGCTTGCTCCACTTCATGTTTGCCTTCCAATATAATTGGCAACTCACGGTCAAAGATTTCATCTAATTCATTATGTAAAGGAGCTACATAGTTTTTTGTACCTGCAATACCAACCCTGCCTGTACGAAATCTTCCCCACTCTAATGCTTCTTCTCTGGCAATAACATCATTAATGCGATGAAACATGTCTTTTGATAGGGTAAAAGAATTGGTCTTTACTGCATCCAGCATCAAATTCCAGGCACTCTTAATATTTAGCACCTGCTGCACATCACTGATCTTATGTCCCCCGATTGTAATCCCATCAATTAAGGTTTGCACCTCTGGAAAAGTGATTGGATTATTTTCTAATTGAGAGGTATCGAAGACATATTCTGGCAGCATTCGTTTGGCGGAAAACAAGGCAAATCTTTCATCTGGAATGATATTGGGCGGGATATCAATTTTATAGTTATAATCAAATAGCATGTATTTCACCCTTCCGCTCGTATAGTTATAAATCTTCATGACCACATTAGTAAATATCATTTTTGTCAAAAAGAGTCGCATAACTTAGCAGTTTTAATAAATCTATTATACCGCTATACTGCAAAGATTTCAAAAATCCTCTTTATACAAATAAGAAGTCCGTTTATAGCCAGCGTATACTGACAAATAAACGGACTATTAATTATATAGCTGCCGCATGGGTAAGCTCCAAATCTGAAAACAACTTTAGAAAAACTTTAATTTCTCCTTCAACAGTAACAATGATTTTATCAATAACCTTCCTCAACATTGCATTATCAATAATATCAGCAGATAATACAGCTTGAATGCTACTACAATATTTTCTTACTACTTCATCAATCCTGCCTAGTATTGAAGTATTCCCTCTAATCGCACTAAGCTCATTTTCATATTTACTAATAGATTGATTTAACTCTCCAGTTCTCTCCTTTAATTCTTCTATAGTAATAGCATCTACCTCAAACATTTCGGTTTGTTTTGCTTTTGCCTTCTTTAACTTGCTAAGCTCGGCAAGGATGAATTCTTCCGATAGCTCATAGTGATCTGGTTTATATTTTTTCTTAAATTCAGCCACAGTTTTTTCTAACAGCTTGTCCTTTGATAAAGCCAAATCGGATAGATAATTTTTAATTGCTTCAAGCAGCTCTTTTTCATCTATAATGGTATGATTATTGCAAAAATCTACTCCATTAGCATTACGTCCTGAGCAACACCAGCGTATATATTCACTTACATACTTTCGATAGGTTCTTCTAAAGCTATAGCCACAATCACCACACTTGATGAGCGTACTAAAACAGTATTTATTAGACTGGCGAGTTTTTGTCAATCTAAAATTTTCTGTTCTCTCTGCTAACAAGACTTGTGCTTTGGTGAATATTTCTTTATCTAAAATGGCTAGATCTGGCTTATCTACAATAAATTGTTCTTCAATATCATTTTGCATCCTTTCTCCAGTCAAGAAATCCTTCACCGATTCTTTGCCATTAATAACCTTACCAATATAGAGCTGATTCGTCAAAATCGTGGAAATTGCTTGCTGGCTCCATCTGCAATTTCGTTTTGTCTTTAAACCTTCTTTGTTTAAAGCTTGAGCAATTTTATTCGCTCCATGCCTTCGATTCACATAAGTATCAAAGATCCACTTAACAGTCTTCGCTTCTACTGGGTTTATTGCCAAATCAAAATACTCACCAATTGTTTTATTATAACCGTAAACAATGTTGGGCACTCGTCCTCTTTGGGCATTACGCTTCTTCCCAAACTTCACACGTTTTGAAAGATTCGCTGATTCTTCTTGTGCCACTGCTGCCAATATCGTCAATGTTAGTTCTCCATCATTGCTGGACATATTGGCCGTTACAAAACGACAGTCGATATTTAAAGCTTTTAGTTTACGAATGCTTTGGAGAAAGTCAACTACATTACGTGCAAGCCTTGATACATCTTTTACATAAACGCAGGAAAATCTGCCACGATGAGCATCAGCCATCATCCGATTAAACTCTTTTCTATTTTTAAGCTTCGTACCGCTTATTCCTTCATCGGCGTATAATTCTACTAGTTCATAATTGTTTCTTTCAGCATATTCTTCAAAGAAATCTTTTTGCGTTTGCAAACTCATCAACTGATCTTCTTTGTCTGTTGATACCCTGCAATAAGCAGCAATTTTTATTTTTTCTTTATTTCCAGCCATGATATGACGTCCTCCTCTCGATCACAGTATTCTCTCGGAAAGCAACCATCCAAAAGCTACGGTTGAGTAATGAACGACCAGTGTATACTACTATAGTGCTTTCCAAGAGAATCTTTTTTTCTCTGTTAGAATAAATTATGCCGAGTGTTTTATGTTGTATTCAACAGGATTTGCTTCAAGCTGTTCTTTGGTAATTTTATTAATCACCGCTTCCGCCAAAATTTTAGGTAAATACTTGTCCACATCGATCTCTGTATTAGGATTTACAAAGGTGATCTTCAGGCTCATTTAAAATTCCCCCTCCAGTAAATACTATTTGAACAAAGCTAGCTCATATTTGAGTGGCTACTACATCTTACGTTTGTTTCTTAGAGAATATGACTACATCCTCAATATAAGGAATTATTCATCTTCTGCATGTTGCAATATTTTCTTCATATTCGTGATTCGGATTGCCAACATTCGCCGTCTAGAATCCTGACCATCAATCTTTAATCCAGACATTCTATAAAGGTAACTTGTTTTGTTTGTCCCATCCTTCTGACCTTTAGTGGCTCCAATCTCATATAATGCTGAATGAATATCTTTAGAGGATGAGGTAAAGTGGCTCTGCAGATCTCGCCAATAGGCGAAAACAGCTTTATAAATTTCTTCTGGCTTGAAGAATACTATGTCTTCTTCGTAAAAACCAATAAAACTTCTTATATTATCGCAATATTCGCTTCTACTCTTGGCTACCATTATAGAATGATTGTCGAGTAAAGCATTAACGGCTGATAGATACATAATGACTGGTTGAACTGTTGTACTTGATCCCTCGCTCCTTTTTACTGTCTCAAGAATTACGTCGCTCCAATTTTCACCCATAACTTGGCTTTGCTCAACCGTTATAGCACCAATCCTCTTTCCATATTCTAAGATAAATTCCATAACTAAGAAAAGCTGTACAGCAGCATCAACTAGTCTCTTAGCTTTGAAACGGTGTTCCAGTTGTTGACGCATAGCATCAAATTTCAACTTGATTGTATCTTGAATTGGAAGAAAGTACTCTTCCAGATATTTGATATAGTAATGCAAATGGGTGCTCAAGATGAGAGGATCTGCCTGAAAAGATGCTAGTGTTTCTCCAGTATAATCCCCCTGCTTTACAGGAATTAAAATACATCGCAGGAGACTTGATTCTGTCCCAGCAGTATATTCCCCTGTGATACATGCCAAGCCGTGAGCTGTAAACGTTTTTTTTAACTCAAGGTCTGGTCCTGACCGGGACTTGCTAACATGATCTCCATAAAGGCGAATCATAAATTCGAGTGCATCTCTCATAGCAATTTGTTCGCTCTTGGAAGTCGTGGGATGAAGATCGTCAATTAAAAGTGTTCCATCATTAACCGATCCCATTTTAATTTCCAATGCTGTTTTAGTATCCTTGAATGTCGCCGGTATTTTTTCATGGTCGCCTTCAAACATACTATATAAAACTCTGCTGAGTGAAGTTTTTAGAGTACCTGTTCCGCCAAAAATAAATAAAAGAAATTTAGGGCTTCGGCCAGCTAGTTCAAATATCGTATGCATAACTCCAAGGTGCATGAATAGCCATGGCACTAATATTTTAGTCTTATCTTTAGCGATATCAAGCATACTCAACACCTTCATAAAAGATTCCTGCTGCGAGAGGTTTCTATTTACCATTAGCTTCTTGCCTGTGGAGCAAATAAAAGATTCTTGCCAAGGCATATTATCGTAAAGATATCTGTATTGATTACGAATTTTCGTCCATCCTACGTCATGGTAACAAAGAACATTTTCTATACCGTTGACTTGTAGAGCAAAATATTTGGTAAACCTCGCATTTACTTTTGAGGCATCCGGACTCGTATAAGCATCTGGAAAGAGCTTCTTAATTCGTTCTATCAGATCTCCACTATCTGTAGATTTGACTGTCATAAGCTCCTCCCTATCAGCAAATACCACCTTTATTTCAATTCGCTTTTGATTACTTTGCTGCTTATAAATATCTGTTACCCTTCTTATAGGATATACACAAAAATTGCAAAGTTCCTGATATTGCCCAGCTTCTTTGTCCCAGTACAATAAGTAGCGTTGATCCCATTTATACTCTAGAATATCCGCACTACCAGTTGTTAGAGCAGTTTGCATCGTTTTCTCCTGCTTAAGGGCTTGTTGAATTCTGGAATCCTGTAGTGGCTTCTCATCTTCACCATGCTTAATAAGCTGATTAATTGATGGCATAACACTCTGCGGTGTATTCTGCTCATCTTTTCTTACAATATTAATATTTTCAGCACCAGTTGCTAAAGCGATTTGCGACATTACCTCTTGCTGCGATGCTTCTTCGTCCAATAGCAATTTAGTAAGTACAGTACGTTCTGAATGTTCATTGCCTGGCACCATTCTAGAGACATATTGCCTTACGGGATGGTAAAATCGCACCCCATTTTGATGATGTTTAGTAACTGCATTAATTAATGGCACAAAAATTTCCGTTACAGGAGCGCCTGCATCTTTTACTGGGCTAACTACATTGACCATTTCAGCTTGATTATTAAAATCTTGATTACTCATGAAAGCCACCTCATTTTCATTTTTTTGAGTAGAATATTTGTATTCATTATTATAATTCAGTCAATTGATTTGTCAATTCAATCTTTATTGATTGACAAGTCAATTGACAAAGTGATAATTATAATTTATATTTTTATTATAGAAGTCTCCATAAAAAAGGAGTTGAACCCTAGCATGAACGATATCGCTAAACTCGGAGAACGAGTGCGGATTTTACGAGTAAAAAAAGATTTGACTCAGCAAGAACTTGCAGACTGTTTGGCAATAACTAAACAAGCTGTTTCAAGAATCGAGAAAGGACACAATAAAAGTATTAGTGAGAAACACCTAAAGGCCTTTTCCTCGATCTTTCACTGTACTGAAGATTACTTATTAGGCAAGTCTAACGATCCGAAAAAGTCAGAAGACAATCAAATTATGGTAGTTAATAAAGATACGCAATGGGAAGTAAAACAGAAATTGCAAAAAATTGCAATACACACCCCAGAACTTATAGATACTTTGGTAGACTGTTACAAGCATTTGAGTTATACGGATATTCAACGGTTACATAAAATTATGAAAATTTTTTTAGAAAAATCAAATTGACTATGTAATTTACTTTTATTTTTATCCTGATATAACAATAAAGTTCCTATTTAAATAAAACTCTCCTATTATCCATGTTGTCCGCCTTGTCCGCTAAAAGAAGCTCTACGTTCGCTAAATATCTATATATTTCCAGTTCGGAATATTAAAGCAACTTGTTGATTCAGTAGTAGCAATAAAAGAAGAAGGCTCCTTAAATAATTTATTTAAGGAGCCTTCTTCTTTTATTATCTATCTCATTATAAAGCGAGTTGAACACATATACCGCAATATTATATTTTTATGCTACCATGAATTAATTAACAGCATTATATCCTTTACCATTTTAAAAAGGCAGTATTATTTTCATTTCTGTCCGTTATGACCTGCAAAACAGCATAGATAGTACTGTCTTTTTCTACGGACAAAGCGGACAAGCGTCCTTCCCTATATGAGTGTAATATACAGGTCTTTACAACAACAATTTATAATCCATATTCAGACCCAATCGGCAAATGCGCTTTTTCATATATAAAAATTGCTAATCGCCCTTTACCAGGTGTCGCATTGTCTTTCATTACTTTAAAGGTTGCTGCTATTGTATACTCAGTTCCAGGTTTAAACCGATAAGTTAATGGCATAAGTATCATCAAATTTCCATCCTCATCTTCAAATCCACCCCATTTATCATATGCTTTTAAAAAGGTAGCTTTAAATTTTACAAACTTCTCACTATATGCCTCCGGATTTGCTTCTAGATCATACCAAGTCACTTCTGGGGTATTATCTAATATATTAGCTGCTTTTTGTTGCTCTTTTTCTAACTGCTCCTGTGTCATTGCAAATCCGGTACTCATTGTCACTGACATAAAAATACATACCACCAAAATTAATACTGTTAGCTTTCTCATATTAAAAACAACTCCCTCTCTCTATTTTTCTAATGCCTTATTGCTTATTCTCTTGCTATTAGATAAGATGCATAACAATAACTTCAACCGATAATTACCGCAGCTTTACCAACTAAAGAATTAGGATCTTTCATTTCCACTAAGCCTTAAAAGAGCAGCAAGGGGAATTGTAAGCCATCCTAGTAAGCAAGCCCAAATTATTTTCTCCATAATAAAGTTTTGTAAATTAAAGACATAGGCCGTTTGCATTTTCAACACATGGTGCTTTAAAAAAGAGTTAGCCATGGCCCCGAAAAACAAATAACTCCCAAAGAGTATAAATTCCATTTATATCGACTCCTTTTTATCTCTAATCCAACAGGCTTAAAACCGTTTGGGGCTGTTGATTGGCTTGTACTAACATGCTTTGACCAACCTGCTGCAGCATATTGAACTTGGTATACTCCATCATGGCTTTTGCCATATCCACATCCCGAATCTGGGATTCAGCTGCTGTCAAATTTTCTTCTGCATTCATTACGTTGCTGTTGATGCGTTCTAAGGCATTTTGATAGGCCCCCAGACTAGAACGATCACCAGACACTTTTTGTATAGCAGTATCAATCTTAGTTAAGGCTGTATCCAGCTGGTTTACAGCAGTTAAATCCAGTCCGTGAATCCCCAGTGCCTGGGTTGAAGCATCGTTAAGATAAAGTGTTAGAGTATTACCTGCATTGGCACCGGTTTGGATTTGCAGTCCATTTTGCTTCTCACCCTCAGGCAAATTCTCGGGGGTAATTTTAACAATGCTGTGAGCTGTGTCTGCTACAATATAGCCTCTGTCGCTCATTTGCGTGATAGCGATTGCTGGAATATCCAGTTCCCAAAGGATTTCTCCTTCACCATTCACTTTGTACAATTTGTCACTGGTTCCCGCCAAATAGTTGCCGTCAGTCGTTTTCGTAAGCCAGTCATGTTTATAATCAAAGGAATCGGCAGTTTGAGCAATAGCGGCATTGAGTTGTGTAATTGTTCCTGTGTCATCGATGCTGTACAGTCCCGTATTACCTAGTACAAGCCCATGCTGGTCATCTATACTAGCAACTGCCGAAAAAACGGTATTCGCCTCTTTGGATTCCCATTGTAGGTTTAGATTTGCATCCAATTTCATGATAAAGCCATTGGAAAAAGATGGTGAAGAATAGGACTCCTCTCCCACCATCCAGAAGCCCCCATCCCTGGTTTGGGTAACATCAATGCCCGTTTTGAAATACGATCCAGAAGGACGTGTGAAGTTTTTTACAGCGATTACATTAAAGCTGGAATCGAGCTTTCTAACGATTACATCTTGTGAAGCAACACCCACTGCAATGAGATCTCCTTCTTTTGTTTCTTTAATCTCCAAAAGCTGCTCATCACTATGGGCTAAGACCTTGGTTCCTAGAATTTCGCCATTGGCAGACAGTTTATATAAAACAGCATCGTCTTTACCAGAAAGTAAATTTCTCCGTCTGGCACTGGCAATCAGGCTGCCCTCTTGTAAGGATTGAACATTGTAGATTACGTTATAACTATCGTCCTGCGGCAACAGGGTTTCCCATAGGGAATTCCCTGCAGTGTCGACTTTTGTCAGCCAATACTGGCCATCAGAAGCAAATTGCCCTTTTCTTCCAGCAGCCACCACCTCACCATCAGCAGTGGCTGTAAGAGAGACAATTTCCTTGCCAGAAAAGTTTACTGTCCACTCTTGAGTCAGCGCCGCATTTTCAACTGGTTTTTTATATGTACCATCCAGCAACTTCTTGCCATTAAACTCTGTTCCCTGAGCAATTTGGTCAATTTCTCCGATGATTTGTTTCACCTCATCTTGAATCATGCGTCGATCCTTTTCTGTCAAAGTTCCGTTTCCTGCCTGAATGGTAAGCTCCCGCAGACGTTGCAGGGATGGCTCTAAGATATGGCTCAGACCGCCC
>CAMKSY010000058.1 GCA_946415545.1 uncultured Pelosinus sp.
TGTGGGGCAGGTGCGTTATGCCCAGAGGGAATTTATCAGGTCCTTTCCTCATAATGCCCAAACAGTAGATGCCAATGTGGAGGCATTAATCACGAATCGGGGAAATATGAATATTCATTCGGTTACTTTAATGGGATTAAAGCCAGGCACAGGTTATGTATATCAAATCAATGAAGGCAGTGGATGGGGAGAAATTCGTACTTTTTCCACACCTCCAGAGAAGAATGATGGTTATAAGTTTTTGGTGTTCGGTGATTCCCAGAGTGTTAACTATGAGGTTTGGCGTAGAACTCTGCAGCAGGCATATCAGGCTAACCAGGATGCAAAATTTTTTATTAATGTGGGAGATTTAGTTGATGTAGGGCAGGATTATGCGCAGTGGGATGCATGGTTTAACGCGAGTTCAGGGGTCATAGATCGGATTCCAGCAATGCCTTTGACTGGTAATCATGAGAACTATACACCAGAAAGGCGCTTTTCACAGCCTGTGTTATTTACAGCTCAACTCAAAGTTCCTGTTAATGGCCCTGAATCTCTTAGAAGGCAAGTTTATTCTTTCGATTATGGGGATATACATTTCGTTATGTTGGATAGTCAAATCGGTGAACAAATTCAGCTTGTTCCCGAAATACTAGAAATACAAAAAACTTGGTTAGAGCAGGATCTGGCTTCAACAAATAAAAAATGGAAAATGGTTTTTTTGCATAGACCGCCATACCATAACAAGGTAGGAGGAGCTAATTCCAGAATTAAAGCTTTTGTACCTATCTTAGATAAATATCATGTGGATGTGGTCTTCTCTGGTCACGAACATGATTATGCCCGTACCTATCCTATCTATAATGATCAAGTCGCAGACAGCCCGGACAAGGGGACGATCTATGTGACTACTGGACGAAGCGGTACCAAAACATACAATGATACGGCAGCAAGTGAGTGGAATGCATTTTTTTATAATCCATTGGATGAACCAAATTATCTTGTAGTAGAGATGGAAAATCAGACTTTGCATGTAAAAGCATATAAGCAAAGTGGTGCATTAATTGATGCTTGGTCCATTGATAAGAATATGGCGTTTCAATAATACATGATGTAAAGAACCAAAATTTCTTTGTGAGATTTTGGTTCTTTCTTATCGTATCAGAAGTTATAAGTTTAGGGGAAAGTTGGACACCGTGGACACCGAGGCTCGATTCTTTTATCTGACTTGTTCGACCTATTCTTTGTGTCATCGCGATTTTAAAATTTTATTTTGACTAATGTGCGCAAGATAGTAAAAGAAGAGGGCATTCTATTAGGCCTTTTGGAGCAGGATATACATTATCATTTAGATAATCATAATGAGAGACTTAGTCAGCGCGCTAAAAAGAGCGTCATTTTAAAATACAAAATTGCCTTTGGCAATAGGGATAGGGAGGACAAGTATGGAAGCATATGAAAAAATTCAACAATTGCATCACTTGATCGAAACAGGAACCGCAGCCGATTTGCCAGGACCTTATAAAGTGGGAGTCGATCTAGGAACGGCTGACGTGGTGCTGGTTGTAACTGACAGCCAGGGGAATCCTGTAGCTGGAAGTCTGCGCTGGGCATCGGTGGTGAAAGACGGTTTAGTTGTTGATTTCAGGGGAGCGACGATAATTGTTGAAGAACTAAAGGCTGAAGTAGGAAAAATTATGGGTATTACACTGGATAAAGGTGCAACAGCCATTCCGCCAGGTACAATAGGGCGAAATGCCCAGGCTTGCGGACATGTCATTGCAGGGGCAGGAATCGAGCCCATCCGCCAGGTGGATGAACCAGTAGCTGCAGCAAAAGCGCTAAATATCGGTCATGGCATTGTCGTAGATATTGGCGGAGGAACTACGGGGATTGCTGTATTGAAGAATGGAAATCTAGTTTTCACCGCTGATGAAGCAACAGGAGGTACCCATATATCCCTGGTATTATCTGGAGCGTATAAAATAACTTATGAGGAAGCGGAAGTTCTTAAAAAAGATGTATCTCAGCATCGGCGTATTATGCCAGTTGTTTTACCTGTTATTGAAAAGATGGCAACGATTGTAAAAAAAATGCTTGCAGGATATGATGAATATCAGGAGTATCCCGTATATGTGGTAGGCGGAACTGCTTATCTGACAGGTTTTGGTGAAGAATTCAGCAAAGCATTCGGACGCAAAGTACATGTTCCCCCTCATCCATTGCTAGTTACCCCATTGGGAATTGCCATGTTTGGCTAAAAAGATATCGTAACGAATCTATTTAAAAGCAAAGTGATGGCAGCCGTTTATAAGAAACGGCTGCCATCACTTTGCTTATTCGTCTTTCACATTCTTATCTTGTTTAAGAGCGCCCGGTCCATCGTGAGCGACAGGTACCTCTGCTTCGCCAAAGGTTTTCATATCATTTAAAACATGGAGTGAAGCATTGAGTAAGGACATTCCTAATGCAGCACCGACTCCTTCTCCAGAGGATATGTTGAGATGAAGGTAAGCGGGAATATCGATTAAGTCAAGGCTGGCTTTATGTGCAGGTTCTGGTGGAAAATGCGAACCAATAAGATAGTCTTTAACCTGAGGTGCTAATTTCACTGCAAGCAAGGCAGCAGTACTAGTTCCAAGACCATCTAAGACAATGGCTGCTCCTCTTGAGGCTGCGCCTAGTATAATTCCAACCAGTCCGGCAGTCTCAAAACCACCTAGTTTACTTAACACATCAATAGGATCATGAATGTTTGGAGTATTTACGGTAATGGCATGGTGGATGAGGGAAATTTTTTTATCTAAACAATCGATGGAAGAATCTGCAGTCTTTCCTACCAATTCAGACAGCGCACGTTGACTGTAGCAGGCAATGATCGCTGTACTGGAAATTGCACTGGCGACTCCCATCTCTCCTAGTCCCAAAACTTGCGAGCCATCGTTAATGGTATCAGAAGCGATTTTAATGCCAATTTCGATTGCTTTTATCGCTTCTTCCCGAGTCATTGCAGGACCATGAGTTATGTTTTTCGTTCCATTAGCGATTTTTTCATTTCGTACCAAAGGAAGAGGGGGGAGGTTGGCAGTAATGCCCATATCGATAAGGAGTAAATCTGCAGCAACATGATTAGCAAAAATAGTAACTGCGGCGCCGCCTCGTGAAATGTTATGAATTTTTTGAAGAATATCCTCTTGTTTCGAAATGGCGGAAGGTTCTTCTGCAGCTACACCATGATCTGCTGCCATAATAATAATGCTTTTTTTTAGGTTGCGAGGTCTGGGGTTGTAAGTAATACCGGACAGCTGACGAGCCAGATGTTCAAATGAATATAAACTGTTTAATGGTTTAGTTAAATTATCTAAGCGTATCTGGCATTTTTCCATTGCGATTGTATCAAGTGGTTTAATTAAGGAAATCGTATCTTGCATCATAAGTGGAACCTCCTGTTATCAACAAAATTATGTTTCTTATTTACCGGCAGGATCTTCATGGGAAAGCATGCCAGCCAGCATTTTAATAGAAACACCCAGCATATCGACGACTATAGACGCACCAATTGCTTCTCCTAATCGAATTCCCATATCAATGCATGCTTCTAGTCCAAGGAATTTTAGGGCAATACGATGTGCAGGTTCACCGGATAAATGAGAAGGCATAAGATAGTGGGGAACCATGGGATGAAGAGCGTTGGCAATTAGCGCAGCGGCAGTTGTATTAAGACCATCAATGACAACTGCGCAGCGATTTGCTGCAGCACCCAGTATAACCCCTGCCAGAACCCCTGTTTCAAAACCTCCGATTTTGGCCAGAACATCCAGTCCATCTTGAGGATTTGGCTGATTAACAGTAAGTGCTTGGCGTACAATATTAATCTTAAAGGCAAGACGGCTATCTGAAATGCCAGTGCCGCGGCCTGTAGCTTGCTCGGGAGTAATATTGGTAAAGGTTGCTGCAATCGCTGCGCTGGAAGTTGTATTGCCGATACCCATTTCACCCAGACTGAAACAATTGTAACCGGCACGCACTTTTTCATTCACAATCTCGATTCCAATCTCAAGGGCTTGGATAGCTTCTTCCCGTGTCATAGCTGGACCTTGCGTAAAGTCTTTTGTGCCATAGGCAATTTTACGATGCCATAGTCCTTCAGTATCAGACAGATCAGCAGCAACACCTGCATCAACTACGACCATATCGGCACCGCTGAAGTTTGCAAAAGCGTTAGCGCTGGCACCTTTGGCTCCCACATAATTTTTAGTCATCTGCAGTGTCGTTTCTACAGGATAGGCACTGATTTGATTGCGGGCCACACCGTGATCAGCGCAGGCGATAACCATGCATGTGTGAGGCGCTATAGGAACTTCTTCTTTTCGGATACCAGCGTATTGCTTTACCATCTCTTCCAGACGGCCAAGACTGTTTTGAGGTTTCATTAATGTGTTTAATCGGATTTGAACCGCTTCCATGACATTTTGATCTAAAGGGGCAATTTGTGAACATGTTTCGAATAATAAACTCATAGTAACCTCCATTGTCTTTGTCCCATTAATGCAGAAAAAAGAGCTTTTTCGGAAATGAATACCAAAAAAGCCATAAACTTTTGATTTTCGCGCTGAATATAGCAACGCTATATTTATAATCATTGCCATTATATCAAGTAAAATCATTACTCGTCAATGCTGAGAATAGGTCACTATTAAGCGTTTTTTAGTAGTTTCAGCCCTAAATCTGTTACTGTTTGTAGATCTTTGCTGGCGCCTCGTCCTTGTGTTGTCAGATAATGTCCGATGAGCATGCCATTAACGCCGGATAAGAATCCTAAAGGAACTAATTCTCCCAGATTGTGTTCGCGCCCGCCAGCATAACGAATAATTTTGGTTGGCAGAATCATACGAAAAATAGCAAAAGTTTGCAAAATTTCCATTGGGTTTAGTTTCTCCTGGTTTTCCAGGGCTGTGCCTTTAATAGGATTTAAAACATTAATGGGTACAGAGTCAACATCCAATTCCTTCAATGTAAAGGCCAATTCAATACGCTGACACCAAGTTTCACCCATGCCAATGATACCGCCGGAGCACACTTCAATATCAGCCGCTTTCACTCTTTTAATTGTATCTATACGCTCTTCATAGGTATGAGTTGTACAAATTTTACCAAAATGACTTTTGCTGGTTTCTAAATTATGATGATAACGTGTAATACCGGCCTTTTTGAGTGCGGCTACATGTTGTTCTTGCAAAGTTCCTAAAGAACAGCAGCGTTCAAGAGTTGTTTCCTGACCGATTTTTTCAATTGCTGCCGTAATTTTTTTAAAATCTCGATCGCCTTCCATACCGCATCCTGAGGTAATCACACAAAAACGGTAGGCGGAATCTGCCTCTGCTCTTTGGGCTGCCTGGACGATTGCATTTTCGTTCATGAGTGGGTATACATCTACTTCTACATCATGATGGGCAGATTGGGCGCAAAATTTACAGTCTTCCGTACAATTTCCTGAACGAGCATTCAGGATTTGACAGGTGTCTACATAAGAGCCCGTAAACTTTTCTCTGATTTTATTGGCAACGCCAAGTAGTATAGGAATGTCACTTTCTTCAATGGTGGTTAAGGACAAGGCCTCATTAAAGGTAAGCTGATTACCTTCTAATATTTTTTTTCCTAGAGAAAAAATTAAGTCATAGTTCTCCATGCTGACTCCTCCTAATAGTTGTTGTGCATTCTGTAAAGTAACCCTGTAACTTGTTTTTTTACAGTAGCCCTGGAATGAACCCGGCGTCTTGTACCATCTGAAAATCTGTCACTGTATTACGACCTGTAAATGTTAAGTAATTGCCAATAATAAGACCATTCGCTCCAGACAGCATCAGGTGTCCCTGCATATCCCGAAGGTTTATTTCCCGACCACCAGCGGGCCGGATGATTTTGTCAGGAAATATAAAACGAAAAATTGCAAAGGTTTTAATAATATCCAAGGGAGAGGGGGGCATGACATTTTCCAGAGCAGTACCCTTAATAGGATTGAGAATGTTAATCGGAATAGAGGCAACATCCAGACTCTTTAAGGCAAATGCAAAATCGATGCGATCCTGCCAGCTTTCTCCCATACCAATAATGCCTCCGGTGCAAAGCTCCATACCAGCAGATTTTGCCGCCTGAACGGTAGCAACGCGCTCTTGATAAGAATGGGTTGTACATACTGAAGGATAGAAGTTTTCGCTGGTTTCTAAATTGTGAGCATAGCGCTTGACACCGGAAGATGCCAGCATGCGTGCCTGGTCTAGAGTAAGTGTGCCAAGATTAGCACAAACGTTTAAGCTGGTATAATTCATAATTGCCTGTATCGATTCTATGATTTTTTGAAAGTCAGGATCACTGTCCATGCCCTTGCCGCTGGTGACGATGCTAATCCGTTTTGCCCCTTGTTCCTGAGCTTGTTGTGCTGCTGCAGTAATTTTCTCTATGTTTAATAAATTGTGTATAGGCGTCTTGGTGTCGTAATAAACGGATTGGGCGCAGAACTTACAATCCTCAGAACACATTCCTGAGCGGGCATTTACAATGCCGCACATGTCAACGTTTCTGCCAGTAAAGTGAATACGAATTTTATTAGCAAATGCGGAAAGTAAAGGAATATCCTCATTCAGTACATGAGTGAGCTGTAAAGCCTCTTCATATTGAATTTGATGTCCCGATAATATTGACTCTCCCAGAGTAATCATTTCACGATAGTGCATCCTGGCAGCCTCCTTTCACTCAATTTATAGAATATTTACAATGTATAATAATTTATCGTTAACATTAAAATGAAATATGGTTAACAATATTGTTATTTTACTATTAAATTGGAAGGCTGTAAATGACATTTTTGTATGATAAGGGAAGCTATGTAGAAAAACATAGTGAAATTAGTTCGCAGATATTGACACCCTAAGGGAATTTGCATTATTATGGAAAGACGATGAGAACTATTTTCAATAACATAATAATTAGATAGGTAATAGATAATCTGGTTAGAAGAATGAGAAATATGATCAGATTTTCTATAAGGTTTGGATTAGTTGGGTGAAGGATAGAACGAATATAAATCCTGGCCATTAGGCATATATGCTTAAAGAGGAGGAACAAGTCTTGGTAAGTAAGCTTCGGTTCGTTTTTCTAATACTATTAATGATCCCCCAAAGCATTATGTTTTGGATGGCATTTGATTCACCTTTACGCGGGAATAAATATATGAATGAAATTGAGGCTTTAACCTTAGCAAGTGCATTATTCTTAATTCTGGTAATGCCTAGCTTCGTATTGGACTGGCTCATTGGCAAACCTTTAGATGGTATGCGTCAGTTATGTTTTAGAGTGAAACAGGGAAATTATCAAGAACTATTGGCTCTTCCTAATGAGGCAATAGATGAAGAGGATCATATACTCACACTTATGCGAGATATGAATTGGATGGCGAGGCAAATCGAATTTAGGGAGAAGGCTCTTAGGCAGGCCGTTGATGATTTGCAAGAGTCACGCAGCCGTATGCAGGTTATGGCAATGACAGATCCTTTAACTGCGATTGCAAATCGAAGATGTTTTTTTGATACCTTAGAGCGGCATTTTAAAGCGTTGGTATGCAATTATCATCCCATATCATTGCTAATTTTTGATGTTGACTTCTTTAAAAAAGTCAATGATAATTATGGACACCAGACGGGTGATAATGTTCTGCTGGAATTGGCAAGGATTATCCAGGAAAATAGTCGCGAGGGCGATTTAGCGGCTCGTATTGGCGGAGAAGAGTATGCTTTATTATTGCCGGAAACGGATTCTCAGCAGGCTATAATCATTGCCAGCAGGATTCATAAGAATATTGCAGATCATGATTTCATATTAAATGAAAATCAGCACATTTCAGTGACCGTATCCATTGGCATTTGTACAATTTCTCAATTTTTGTGCTACTTTGATAAAGAAAAATTATATAATTATGCGGATCAAGCACTTTATTATTCAAAAAAAGTGGGAAGAAATAGTGTTTCTATTTATGACCCTGATAGTCATTTGATTCATAAGGTTGCTTAAATTGTAGTGACGAAGGAGCGAGGATATCTTGTTTGATTCAGTTACATTAGAAGATTTACATGATATTGTAGATGCTTTATCCACTGCATTGGATGCCAAAAATTCCTATATGTGCGGTCACTCGGAACGAGTGGCGGAGCTCTCCTTGTTAATGGCAAAAACCATGGGACTGCCATTAGCGGAACAGGAACGAATCCATATTGGCGCTCATCTACATGACATAGGAAAAATTGGTATTCCAGATGCTATATTGAACAAGCCCGGGAAACTGACAGAAGAAGAATTTGATACTATTCGTCAGCATCCTGAAATTGGTGGTACCATAGTAGGGAAAATTAAAGTGTTTCGTTCTGTTTCCGATATTGTACGTCATCATCATGAACGTTTTGATGGCAAAGGCTATCCAGATGGTTTATGTGGGGAGGATATTTCTTTAGGGGCTAGAATCGTTGCTGTTGCCGACTCTTTTGATGCAATGACAACTATGAGGACGTATCGGTCATCTCTAAGTGTTTGTGAAGCCATTGAGGAAATGGAGCGATGCAGGGGGAGTCAGTTTGATCCTAACATCGTTGATATCTTAAAGAGATTAGCCTTTGAGGAAAAATTGCAAAGTACTTGTAATCGAGACTTTGCTTATCGTCTCGTCATTGCATAATGTTATGAGGAAACAGCATATTGTATCATGTATTGTGAAGAATCGGCATAGTATTTACTATGCCGATTTGTTTATTATAGGTGAGGGAAGGAATGTGATGATTCTATGAAAGTCATCATTCTTGCTGGTGGTGGAGGCAGTCGCTTATTTCCACTGTCTCGTACAAGATTTCCAAAGCAATTCTTAAAACTAAACGGGGAAAACTCATTGCTAGCTCAAACGATCCTGCGGTTCTTACCTCTGGTTAGACCTTGTGATATGATCATCGTAACAAATCAGGAATACATTCATCATGTTAGAACGGAGCTTATTGCTGCAAAAGCCAATGAAGCGCATATTCTTTTGGAGCCAGCAGCACGTAACACAGCACCGGCAGTGGCGTTTGCAGCAAAATATTGCCTCGATATACTGGGGTGCGATGCAAATGAGATTCTGTATGTAACGCCTTCTGACCATATTATTCGTCCGCTAAAGACCTTTAATGAGAATCTTCTCCAAGCTATAAGGCTGGCAAAGATGGGGAAGATTGTAACCTTAGGTGTACAGCCAGACCATCCAGAAACAGGATACGGATATATCCAGACGGGAGAAGCATTTGACTGCGGTTTTTATGTTCAGTCTTTTAGAGAAAAACCGAATCAAGCAACAGCCGAGTCCTATCTTGCAGCCGGAAATTATTATTGGAATTCAGGAATGTTTGCTTTTACGATTGAATGCTTTATGAGTGAATTAAAAAAATATCAACTGGAGATATATGAACCGGCTGAGGCAGGATGGGAACAAATGCGAGACAGCTTTGCTGAAATGCCATCGATATCTCTTGATTATGCCATAGCTGAAAAATCAGAAGAATTAGTTATGCTGCCAATTACCGCGGAATGGAATGATATTGGATCATGGGATGCGATCTATGATGTGCTGCCTAAGGATCAGGACGCTAATGCTTTGCAGGGAGACTGTATTCCCATTGAATGCACCAATACACTGATATTGGCACATAGCCGACTTATTGGCGGCATTGGTCTGGAAGATATCTTGGTTGTAGAAACAGATGATGTTATTGTTGTAGCCAAAAAAGGGGAGTCTCAAAAAGTAAAAGATCTGGTGACTCAGCTGAAAGAGAGAGGACGAATTGAGGCGGATGAGCCCAGGACACTATATTATCCCTGGGGATATTGTACGGTGCTAGGGATTGGTTTAGGTTATAAAATGAAGAAAATTGTTGTCAATCCAGGAGAAATGCTTAGTTTGCAGATGCATTATCATCGCAGTGAGCATTGGATTGTGATCAGTGGTACAGCCAAAGTGATCATAGGTGAAAGTGAACAGCTATTGCATGAAAATGAGAGTGCTTTCGTACCGCAAAATACCATACATCGTCTAGAAAATCCAGGGAAAGTACCTCTCCAGCTCATTGAAGTGCAAAACGGCAGTTATTTAGGAGAGGATGACAGCATTCGTTTTAGTGATAAATACGGGAGACAATAGGTAGAAGCAGAGCGATGCAATCCCTTGAACAAGAGGGATTGCATCGCTCTGCTTGGAATTGATATACCAAGAATGTAGTATTTACAGCGTTGCGATATAAATGTTGGCAAAGGCAAAGAACCGACTATTAAAAAAGATTGACAGCATATGGCAGATATGATACTTTTTAATCAATCGATTAATTAAAATATCGAAGGAGAATAGTATGAAAAAAGATGCTCAAACCAAGCTGATTGAAACAGCGACGCTGCTTTTTGCTCAAAAGGGGTTTAATGCTGTATCAATACGTGAGTTAGCGCGGACTGCCAATGTCAATAGTGCCCTTATTTCTTATTATTTCGGAGGGAAAGATGGACTATATCAGGAGGTATTAGAAGAGCAGTTTATCTTAATTGCTCAGATGTTAGAAAGATTTGAAGAAAGCCCTCCTTCATCTCCCACAGAGGCAATTATCACGTACGCAAACAATATTTCAGCTATACATGGGCAGCGCCCTTATTTAACTCGTTTTATTTTAAGTGAGCTTATGAATCCGACTCCTTGTTGTGAGGCTGTTGTGAAAAAATATATTTCGTGTATTTTTGATTTTCTTCATACTATCTTTAAAGAAGGCGTTGCCAAAGGTGAATTTAAAGCAGGGTTAGATTATGATTTTGCAACTATATCCTTAGCTGGGATTATGAATTTTTTCTTTATTGCCAAGCCTATTTTTCAAGGATTTACCTCTTTAGAAAAGACAGGAGAAGAATATACTGCCCAGGCTCTCGATACGTTTCTAAATGGAATCTTAAGGAGGAAAGACCATGAATAAGAAAGTCATTGTTGTTTTGCTGTTTTTCTTTCTATTAGTTGCAGGGGCCGGTTATAAGCTGTTTCTCAAGAAGGAAAAAGGAATTACGGCGACTGGGACTATTGAAGTGACTCTTGCAGATGTTGTGCCTAAGACGAATGGTTATCTCTCAAAGCTGACAATTCAAGTTGGTGATAGGGTAGAGGGGGGACAAATGATTGCTCATATTCAGAAACCGGAGCTAGAAGCTCAGCTCTTAGCAGATCAGTCAGCATTGGCAAAGGCAAAAGCACAATTAACGGATCTGGTAAAAGGCCCTAGAAGGGATGAAATAGAGCAAGCCAATGCAAATTTAGCAGCAGCTCAATCACTTTATCAGAAAGCACAAGGTGATTTGGAGCGCTATCGTGCTCTTTATAGTACAGGCGCTATTGCTGCTCAACAGATTGAGGCTGTTCAATCTAGTTATGATGTAGCCTATAATTCATTGCTTTCCGCCCAGGCTCAGCAGCGTTTATTGCTGGAGGGCAATCGTCCGGATCTGATTGAAGCGCAGAGGATGGAGACCGAACGGTATCAGGCAATCATTGCTGTCACCAAGGCGAATCTAGGAGACCGAGATGTTATCAACCCTCTTACAGGTGTAGTGCTAAACAAGAATTATCAAAATGGTGAATATGTCAGTCCTGGGTCGGCAATTGCAACCATTGGTGATTTGAACGATTGCTGGGTTAAAATCTATATTTCTTCGGAACAGTTGGGGCTCATTCGGCTTGGCCAGTCTGTTGATGTTAAGATTGATGCGTATCCTGATCGAGTATTTGCCGGTACTATCAAAGAAATCAGCCAGAATGCGGAATTTACTCCCAGGCAGAGTGTAACCCAACAGGAAAGAGCAAATCTGGTTTTTTATGTAAAAGTAAAAATTGATAATGCAGAGGGAATTTTAAAGCCTGGTATGCCTGCAGATGTGGTAATCCAATGATCAAGCTTGAGCACGTAAGTAAAAACTATGGCAGGGTATTGGGGGTAAATGATATTTCCTTGGAAATTAACCAGGGCGAAATTTTTGGTTTGGTGGGACCGGATGGTGCCGGAAAAACGACTTTGATCCGTATGATTGCAGGTATTCTTTCACCAACTATGGGAGCAATGAGAGTACTGGGGGCTGCGAACCCAGAGATCATAAAACAATATTTAGGCTATGTTCCGCAAAAATTTAGTTTATATGGCGAATTGACGGTTCAGGAAAATATTTTTTTACTTGGTTCCTTATATGGCCAGGATAAAGAGGAAATTGAAGAACGTGCCAATCAGATCCTTGATTTTACAAAATTACTGCCATTTAAAGAACGATTAGCAGATCATCTGTCGGGCGGGATGAAGCAAAAACTTGCCTTGGCCGCAGGACTTATGCATCGTCCTAAACTTTTCTTGCTTGATGAGCCCACTACTGGTGTTGATCCAGTTTCTCGACGAGAGTTTTGGCAAATGTTATATCGCCTTAATAAAGAAGGCACGACCATCATCGTATCTACACCCTATATGGATGAAGCAGAGCTTTGCAGCCGTGTGGCTTTTATGCACAATGGTAAAGTGGTTGACTGCAATTCACCTGAAGGTTTACGTCAAAGCTATCCCTATCGGGTATTGGAATTAAATGCGAAAGAACCTAGCATCAAGAGATATTTAGCCATTCCCTCGGTAATGGAATGTAATAAATTTGGTGACAAGTACCACGTAATTGTAAAAGATGGCGCAGCTCTAGCAGAAGTAAAGCTCACCTTAGAAGCTGCAGGATTGATAAGTGAAGCTCTTAAAGAGATTCCTCCTACCTTAGAAGATGTTTTTGTTGCATTAGCAAGTGAGGTGTTTTAAATGTATGCTGTGGAGCTTATGAATCTAACCCGTAAATTTGGAGACTTCACTGCTGTAAATGATGTAACTCTTAGTATCAAAGCAGGCTCCATTTATGGTTTTCTGGGGCCCAATGGATCGGGTAAGTCCACTACAATTCGTATGTTATGTGGCTTATTAGAGCCGACTTCTGGCAAGGGCAGCGTATTAGGCTTTGATATCTCCAAAGATAGTGAGATGATTAAACAAAAGATTGGTTATATGTCTCAAAGATTTAGCTTATATGATGATTTAACGGTAATCGAAAATCTACAATTCTATGGAGGAATGTACAGTTTATACGGCAGCCAGGGAAAAGTAAGAATTGAAGAAATGCTCAATTTGGCAGGTTTAAAGGAGCGGCAAGATGAATTAGTTGCCAACCTTTCAGGTGGATGGAAGCAGCGTCTGGCATTAGGTTGTTCTATTCTTCATAAGCCTTCTATTTTGTTTTTGGATGAACCCACTGGCGGCGTAGATCCAAAATCCCGTCGTATGTTCTGGGATATTATCTATGACCTAGCCTTACAAGATACTACAGTGATGGTAACTACGCACTTTATGGATGAGGCAGAACATTGTGATGAAATTGGCTTTATTTTCGAAGGTAACCTGATTGCCAGCAGTTCGCCGACTTATTTAAAACAGACCATACCTGGCACGCTGATTAGAATTCCGACAGATGATCCTATGGGATTGTTAGAAACTCTTGAAGGAAGTACACTTCCTTATCTTGATATCTATTGTTCGGGTACTGGTTTGCATCTTTTGATAGAGACTGAGAAGTTAGCGCACATTACAGACTTTCACTATGAAAAGATAACTCCGGCCTTGGAAGATGTGTTTGTTTATCTTGTGAAATCTCATCGAAAGGAGTGATATAATGAGACGTCTGAAAGCCTTGTTGATTAAAGAATTTCTGCAAATGCGCCGTGATCGTCTTACCTTAATCATGATGCTTGGTCTGCCAGTGATACAACTTGTGTTATTTGGTTTTGCGATTAATACGGATGTGAAGCATTTACCTACAATTGTTTTTGATCAGTCTTTGCAGCAAGATAGCCGTGATCTATTAAGTTCATTAGAAGCTAGTGGATATTTTGATGTTAAATATCTGGCAGCAAGTTATCAAGAGGTAAATTCTGCTGTAGATGCAGGAAAAGTAAAAGTCGGCATTGTTATACCCCCGGATTTTTCGGAAAATTTAAAGCATGGCCGGCAAGCTGCGGTGCAGGTTCTTGTAGATGCTACTGATTCCATGGCAGCATCTTCTGCAATTAGCGCCGCCCAGTTAATTGGCCAGTTAAAATCCCAGGATATTCTCTTACAGCAGATACGAGGTTTTTCAGGACATCCTACAGAAAAGCCTTATGATATTCGCATACGTCCTTGGTATAATCCGGATTTCGTTTCAGCCTTCTACATGGTGCCTGGGATTATGGGAGTGATGCTGACCATGACGATGGTTATGATTACTTCCATGGCAATCGTTCGGGAGCGAGAGCGGGGAACCTTGGAGCAGTTGATTGTGACGCCCATGAAAAATTGGGAGTTGATGCTGGGGAAGATCATTCCCTATAGTCTTGTAGGTTATGTACAAGTAACGGTAGCTCTATTAGCAGGTGTTCTCATATTCGATCTGCCGATACGTGGCAGTCTGGCTTTGTTATATGCCCTTACGGCATTATTTATTCTTGCCTCTCTTGCTTTAGGATTGCTGATTTCCACGGTGACTAAAAATCAAATGCAAGCGATGCAGTTATCCTTCTTCGTATTTTTACCGAGTGTTTTATTATCAGGGTTTATGTTTCCTAGAGAAGCAATGCCAATTGCTTTTAACTTACTTGGCAATTTACTGCCACTTACGTTTTATCTTCAAATTTTACGGGGCATCATTCTAAAAGGTGTAGGTCTGAGTGTACTATGGCCCCAAATCGTAGCTCTGGTCATTTTTATTATTATTACATTAACCATAAGTATTAGGAAATTCCAGAAAAAGGTTGCCTGAAGGACGAAAAAATCCCACCAAAATTGGTGGGATTTTTTTCGCTAACAATAGAATAATGTGTAGTTTTATTAGGACGTCGTAAATATGCTATTTTGCAAGCATAGGACAGAAATCTCTGCTTGCGAAGAAGTTGCTTCACTCTGTACCTAATGACAAAACTCATTGCATCTTTGGGGTTCGACTCGTTTTATATGACAGCGTAATAGTTACATAAGTTCTTAATTAGAATAGCAGAGGTTCATGGAATGAAATAAAATACTTGTACTAAATCGCCTGGTACTAGACAGTCGAATCCAAAATTAATGTTTTCTCCATCGATTTTGTAGCTCTGCTTATCCTGAAGGCGTCCCTTTACAAAGACTTGGAAGATACAATCTGCCGGATGATCCGCTTTCATAATACTTGTACGTGTTGTAACGCGAAAAGCTTGTTCAATAATACGCATCCAAAAACCTCCTTCTTAATGTTGTTTTGTATAGAATGTCTCTGGAAAAAGGATACACTCTTTTATTCTTTCTTTCTGTTAAAATTCCTTTTGGAAAGAACGTTATTGACAGGAACAAATTAGTTGTTATTATTGTATATGTCTTTATATATTTTGTATAGCAGTTTTAATATACAAATCATTTGATTTATGCCAATATTATTTTGGTAGATGATCGTTAGTTGTTTGCGTGCTATACGATTGGGTTCTGGCTTCAAAACAGTAGCGCATGGTTATGGCTGCTAGTACGATGAGTCCACCAATCGTAGCGTATAATCCAGGCTGTTCATGAAAGAGCAGAAAAACCCAAATAGGATTTAAAATAGGCTCAATCGAAGTAATGAGGGTAGCTTTTAATGCTTCTACATGACGTATGGCATAGGAGTAAAGAACATAGGAAATTCCCAGCTGAAAAACTCCTAATACGATGATGCCAGTGATGCTTGCAGTATCAATAACATTGTTTGACCAAAAAGGTAGACTAATCGCAAATGTCAATAAGTTACCTAATAAGACTGAACCGTAAGGAGAAGCCTCTTTTTGCAAACGCATAGAAATAATAAATAGAGCAAATGTGATTCCAGAGCCAATGGCAAATAGATTGCCCAGGGTACCGCCTGCTGTAACCTTATCAAGAAAGAAGAAAATCATTCCACAGCAGACAATCAAAATGGTGAGCCAATCTCGCCTAGTCACATTTTCTCCTAGCAGCCAGCCGCTAAGCAATGCTACATAAATGGGTGCTGTATATTGCAATAGTATCGCATTGGCGGCAGTAGTAAGTTTAGTGGCAATCACAAATAAGGTGACGCATGCACAATAAGCCACAGCTCCTGCCCATTGTGCTTTGGAGAAAGATAGACTTTCCTTGCGAAAGGCGAATCCAATTACCAAGGATGCAATCAGACTTCGTCCTCCTGCAATAGACATGGGATGCCAGTCGATCCCTTTTATCAAAAAACCGCCGGCACTCCAGAGAATGGCTGCTAAGGCCATACCGAAAATAGCGTTTCTTTTTATGGTCATCTTAGATACCTTTTCCT
>CAMKSY010000059.1 GCA_946415545.1 uncultured Pelosinus sp.
GTGTAGAAATGGTAATGCCTGGTGACAACATCCAAATGTCAATTGAGCTTATCACTCCGATTGCAATTGAAGAAGGTCTTCGTTTCGCGATTCGCGAAGGTGGCCGTACTGTTGGCGCTGGCGTAGTTACTGCGATTGAAGCGTAATATAAATTAAAAAGAAGTTTGGACTCGTTCCAGGCTTCTTTTAATTTTATTTTGTGTCTTTTCTCTTGTGTACTGCATAGCTGGATTTACCTTTTGCGGCTCAAACGGCTCCTTTATTTAGTGGTTTTAAGGTGAGATAATTCTTTATCTTGACAGATTAGAAATTAACGTATAAAATTGCTATAAATGGATATAGCTATAAGACAGGGGATTCCCTGTTTTATTTTATTGTCTTGATGTCATAATATTTTCCATGAGTATGGTGAGTATCTGGTATTGACAGGCTGATGTAAGTGTGCTAGATTATATTAGTGACATTACGAGGTGATGTCATATTTACAGGTAAGAGAGGTGTACAGGATGCGCAATGCGGTAACGTTAGCTTGTACTGATTGCAAGCAACGCAATTATCAAACCAATAAGAACAAGAAAAATGACCCAGATAGATTAGAATTCAATAAGTATTGCAAGTTTTGCAAAAAACATACTTTACACAAAGAAACGAAATAATTGTAATTTCGTAACGTAGGGGTGTAGCTCAATTGGTAGAGTAGCGGTCTCCAAAACCGTTGGTTGCGGGTTCAATTCCTGCCGCCCCTGCCAGTTGGTCTTTAATGCTTGAATTAGCAGTACAAGACAGGGATGTGAAAAAATGGTTGCCCAAGAAACAACAGTTCAAACGAGTCCTTCTCGTTGGAAAAAGTTTTTTCGTGAAGTGAAAGCTGAATTAAAAAAAGTATCTTGGCCTACCAAACAAGAGCTTGTCTCTAATACAGGAGTAGTGTTTGTTGCTGTATTAGTGGTTGCAGGTTTGATATGGGCAATTGATGCTGTGTTTACTCAAATATTACATTTGATTATCAAGTAGGCTAAGGGGGTGGGGACGTATAGGCGTCCCTGAAGCAATGGAATCTGAAAAAAATTGGTATGTAATCCATACATATTCTGGCTATGAAAACAAAGTAAAAGCTAATCTGGAACGCAAAGTCCATTCTATGGGTATGGAAGATGAAATCTTTCGTATTGTAGTGCCTATGGAAGATGAAGTTGAAATGAAAGATGGCAAGAAAAAAATTACCAAGAAAAAAGTTTTCCCTGGATATGTTCTGGTAGAAATGATTGTCAATGACAAATCATGGTATGTTGTGCGCAACACACCAGGTGTTACAGGTTTTGTTGGCTCTGGTACTAAACCTATCCCGCTTACTGATGCCGAAGTGAAAAACATTCTAAAATCCATGGGCATTGAAGAGCTGAAGCCGAAGTTAAACATTGAAGTTGCTCAAGTAATTCGGATTACTTCTGGAGCCTTTGAGAATTGGACAGCCAAGGTGCTTGAAATTTACCAAGACCGTAGCAAACTGAAAGTGCTTGTTGATATGTTTGGACGGGAGACACCAGTGGAATTAGATTTTTCTCAAGTTGAGAAAGTTTAAAATAAAGTTTAACTTGAAACTTTATAACCTTAAGTGGGAGGGTACACTACCCGCAAAACCACATTATGCATATAAGGAGGTGTAAGTAAAATGGCTAAGAAAGTTATAAAACTTGTAAAATTACAAGTTCCTGCTGGTAAAGCAACTCCGGCGCCTCCAGTCGGCCCTGCGCTCGGTCAAGCTGGTGTGAATATTATGGCGTTTGTTAAGGACTTTAATGAAAGAACCGCTGCGCAAGCTGGTTTGATTATTCCGGTAGAAATTACCGTGTTCGAAGATAGATCCTTTACTTTCATTACCAAAACTCCTCCAGCTCCTATTCTTCTTAAGAAAGCTGCTGGTATTGAGACTGCATCAGGCGAACCAAACAAGAAAAAAGTTGCTAAAGTATCTCGTGACAAAGTTCGCGAAATCGCTGAAGCAAAAATGAAAGATCTTAACGCTGCTTCTGTAGAAGCTGCTATGCGTATGATCGAAGGCACTGCCCGTAGCATGGGTATTGACATCATTGATTAGTCTTTGGCTTTTCTAAATTGCCAAAGACTGGCTTAAAGCTGCCAGATGCTAGGCACGACGAGGACGTGACCGCAGACGTACTGACGTACGTCGTAGGGAACGCCCACAGGAGCAACGACGCAGATGGTAGGTTTAAGACAGTCGGATGTTAGTGTGGGAGGATTTTCCGTTAAACCACAATCGTAAAGGAGTTTTTTATATGCCAAAACATGGTAAGAAATACGAAGAAGCTGCAAAGCTGATCGAAGCAAATAAGTTATATGAAACTGAAGAAGCCATAGAACTTGCTAAAAAAACAGCTAGTGCTAAATTTGATGAAACAATCGAAGTTGCGATTAAATTAGGGGTTGACCCTAAACATGCTGATCAACAAGTACGTGGTGCGGTAGTATTACCTCACGGTACTGGTAAAACCAAAACAGTTTTGGTTTTTGCTAAAGGTGAGAAAGCAAAAGAAGCAGAAGCTGCAGGTGCTGACTTTGTTGGTGCTGAAGATATCGTAACCAAAATTCAAGGTGGATGGACTGAGTTTGATGTAGCAGTTGCTACACCTGATATGATGGGTACTGTTGGTCGTTTAGGTAAAGTATTAGGACCGAAAGGTTTAATGCCGAATCCTAAAGTTGGTACAGTTACTTTGGATGTTGCTCGTGCGATTAGTGAAATAAAAGCCGGTAAAATCGAGTATCGTACTGATAAAGCTGGTAATATTCATGCACCAATCGGTAAAATATCATTTGACAATGAGAAAATTATCGAAAATTTCCAAGCGTTGGTTGACATCTTGAATAAGGTTAAACCAGCTGCTGCTAAAGGACAATACATGCGTAGTATCACTATTAGTACTACTATGGGTCCTGGTGTAAAAGTGAATCCACTAAAAGTTTCAGGCAAGAAATAATTAATTGTAAGTAAGAAGTCATGGTATAGTTTTTGATCTAATGCAACTGAATAACAAATTTGGCTGTAGACAGCAGGTATCCATAATGAACTAAATGAGATGTAAATTCTCATGTTCGCCTGCCGAGGTCGGGGATTATACTATAGCTTTTGCTATTAGCGACCTCCGGCTTATTATGCCGAGAGGTCGTTTTGTTTTGCAATCTTGTAAAGGAGGTGGATTTTAGTGGCTGTAACATCAGAAAAAATATCGATCGTTTCCGAACTGAAAGGTAAACTTTCTGCAACAAAAGGTGCGGTATTAACAAACTACCGTGGTCTTACTGTAGCACAAGACACGCAGCTTCGTCGTAAATTACGTGAAGCTGGTGTAGAATACCGTGTAGTAAAAAATACAATGACACGAATTGCTGCTAAGGAAATTGGAATTGAAGGGCTGGACGTTTATCTTGAAGGTCCAACTGCAATTGCAATATCTGAAACAGACCCCGTTGCTCCAGCGCGTGTAATTTCTGACTTTGTAAAAGAGCATAAATTAAAAACGTTAGAAGTAAAAGCTGGTTTGCTAGATGGCAAGGTTATTGATGCAGAAGGCGTAAAAGCTTTGGCAAATCTTCCAGCTCGCGAAGTGCTTATTGCTCAAGTTTTGGCTGGTATGCAAAGTCCAATTGTTGGATTTGTCAATGTACTTCAAGGTTCTATCCGCAAATTCGTATATGCGCTTGATGCTGTGCGCAAACAAAAAGAATCAGCATAAAAAATTAAAATTAATGGAGGTTTTTTAAAATGACTCAACAAGAAATTATGCAAGCAATTGAGAACATGAGTGTTCTTGAATTATCCGAATTGGTGAAAGCTCTAGAAGAAAAATTTGGTGTATCTGCAGCTGCTCCTGTAGCTGTAGCAGCTGCTCCTGCAGCTGGTGGCGCTGCTGCTGCTGAAGAAAAAACTGAATTTGATGTTATTCTTTCTAACGCTGGCGCTAGCAAAATTAACGTTATCAAAGTTGTTCGCGAAATCACTGGTCTTGGCTTGAAAGAAGCTAAAGAAGTAGTTGATGGTGCTCCTAAAGCAGTTAAAGAAAAAGTTGCTAAGGCTGATGCTGATGCAATCAAAGCTAAGCTTGAAGAAGCTGGCGCAACTGTAGAAGTTAAGTAATTATAACTCTCTATTCTTTCTAAATTATAGAATGAAAAATATAAAGAGTACCCATGTGGTGCTCTTTATATTTTTTCCTGAATTAAATTCTTGGGGTATTGACTAATGGGTCTTATTGTGATATTATTGTTCAATGCAAAGAATGTTTATTTTAGGGTAATGTTTTTTTATTGTGCAATGTATAAAATCTAGATTGGCAGGAAATAGTAATATATGGAGGATGGAATCATATTTCATCATGAAGACAAATGCAAGGTCTGTTATTTGACTGGAAAAACCTTGCTTTTTTTGTATTGTAGTGCCTAACCCTTTATTTGCTAGGTGCTAAAGTACTATTGTAATTTGTCTTTTATTATATATTTCATATTTAGTGCTAATGGATGATATTATATTATGTACTGCACAATATTGTATTATGTAAAAGGTTTTATACCTGTGGCAAAATATTGTGAGTTGCGAAAGTGACTTGCAATATCGGTATACATATAGCTAATAAAGTGTGTCGCCAAGGTATAGAGTTTAATTTGGGCTAAGGGGTGAAGGATTTAATGTTTAATCCTGTTCCGGTTGGCAAAAAGATCAGATATAGTTATGCCAAGATCAAAGAAGTACTGGACATGCCCAATCTGATTGAAATTCAGAAGAATTCCTATAACTGGTTTCTAAAGGAAGGGCTGCAAGAAATTTTCCATGATATCTCGCCTATTCAGGACTTTACAGGTAATCTAGTTCTGACGTTTGAAAAATTCACATTAGGCGAAGCCAAGTATCACGTTGAAGAATGTAAAGAACGTGATGTTACCTATTCAGCTCCTTTACGTGTCAATGTCCGATTAATTAATCGAGAGACAGGTGAAATCAAAGAGCAAGAAGTGTTTATGGGCGATTTCCCACTCATGACCGAAAATGGTACTTTTATCATTAATGGTGCAGAGCGGGTTATTGTCAGTCAGTTGGTTCGTTCCCCAGGTGCGTATTACAATGAGACCATCGATGCAACAGGAAAAAAACTGTATAACTCTACAGTGATTCCTAATCGTGGTGCATGGCTGGAGCTAGAAACAGATGCCAATGATGTAATGTCTGTACGAGTGGATCGCACACGAAAATTACCAGCAACCGTATTGATTCGTGCTTTAGGCTATGCATCAAATGCTGCTATTGCAGAACTATTTCATGATGATGTGCGGATTCGCGCTACTTTGGAGCGGGATAATACCAATTCCAGAGAAGAGGCACTAGTTGAAATCTATAAGAGACTACGTCCAGGTGAACCTCCTACAGTAGATAACGCTACACAATTGCTAGAATCACTATTTTTTGACTCTAAGCGTTATGATTTAGCAACTGTAGGACGTTATAAATTAACTAAAAAGTTAGGCTGGCGCCGTCGTTTGATGGGTAAGACTCTCTATCAGGCAATTGCAAACGCAGAAACAGGAGAAATTATTGTTCCTGCAGATACAATTGTGGACGAAAAGGTTCTTGATCAAATTGATCAAAGTGGTGTTTTTGCAACTGCAGCTTTGATTGAAGTGAAAGTCAAGCTAAAAGATGGATCACCAGTTAAAATGCTGTGTAATCCTGAATTGCCTTACAATCATCGGACAATTACCAGAGAAGATATTTTAGCTTCTGTAAACTATCTACTCAATTTGATGGATGGTTTTGGTAATGTGGATGATATTGATCATTTAGGTAATCGCCGTCTTCGTTCAGTCGGTGAATTGCTTCAAAATCAATTCCGTATTGGTTTGTCACGTATGGAACGGGTAGTAAAAGAACGTATGACCATTCAAGATGTTGATGTCATTACTCCCCAAGCATTGATTAACATCCGACCCGTTGTGGCGGCTATTAAGGAATTTTTTGGTTCCAGTCAGCTGTCGCAGTTTATGGATCAGACGAATCCTTTGGCAGAACTTACGCATAAACGTCGCTTAAGTGCCTTGGGACCTGGTGGACTAAGCCGCGAACGCGCTGGCTTTGAAGTGCGTGACGTGCATCACTCTCATTACGGCCGTATGTGTCCTATTGAGACACCGGAAGGTCCAAATATCGGCCTTATTGGGTCATTGTCAACCTTTGGGCGTATTAATGAGTTCGGTTTTATTGAAACTCCTTACCGTAAAATTGATAAGGAAAATCGTGTTGTAACAGAAGATGTACGCTATTTGACAGCCGATGAAGAGGATGAAGTAGTTTGTGCGCAAGCAAATGAACCGTTGAATGAAAATAACTGGTTTGTTGAGCCGCGAGTTACTGTACGCCATAGACATGAAATTTTAGTTATTCCTGCTGAGAAGGTTGACTATATGGATGTGTCGCCAAAACAAGTTGTTTCAATTGCTACAGCGATGATTCCATTCTTAGAGAATGATGATGCGAATCGTGCCTTGATGGGTGCGAACATGCAACGTCAGGCAGTACCTCTACTCAGAACTCAGGCTCCCCTCATTGGAACTGGAATGGAATATAAAGCTGCCAGAGATTCTGGTGTCTTAATTCTAGCTAGAAATGCCGGTGTAGTGGAAAAGGTTACAGCTACTGAAATTAAAGTACGCACAGAACGTGGTACGTTAGATAATTATAAACTGTTAAAATATTTGCGTTCTAATCAAGGAACATGCATTAATCAGAAGCCTATTGTTTATAAAGGCGAACAAGTAGAAAAAGGGCAGGTATTAGTTGATGGACCTGCTACTGATCAAGGTGAATTAGCATTAGGATTTAATGTACTTGTAGCCTTCATGCCATGGGAAGGTTACAATTATGAAGATGCTATTTTACTAAGTGAAAAAATTGTAAAAGATGATATCTACACTTCCATACATATTGAAGAATATGAATGCGATGCCAGAGATACGAAGTTAGGACCGGAAGAAATTACTCGTGATATTCCAAATGTTGCTGAAGAAGTGCTAAAAGATCTTGATGATCGCGGTATTATACGCATTGGCGCTGAAGTGCGACCAGGGGATATTTTAGTGGGTAAAGTAACTCCAAAAGGCGAGACTGAATTAACAGCAGAAGAACGCCTGCTTCGTGCCATTTTTGGTGAGAAAGCCCGTGAAGTTCGTGATACATCATTAAGAGTACCACATGGTGAAGCTGGTAAAATTGTTGACGTAAAGGTATTCAGTCGGGAAAATGGTGATGAGTTACCACCTGGTGTGAATTTCTTAGTACGTGTATATATTGCCCAGAAACGGAAGATTTCCGAAGGGGATAAGATGGCAGGACGTCATGGTAATAAGGGTGTTGTTTCTCGCATTATGCGTGAGGAAGATATGCCGTTCTTGCCTGATGGCACGCCAGTGCAGATTGTGTTAAATCCATTGGGTGTACCATCACGTATGAATATCGGACAGGTACTGGAAACTCATTTAGGAATGGCTGCTGCTGCTTTTGGCATGCAAATCAGAACCAATGCTCCTGGTGTTGCCGAACGTTTGAAAGAAGTTGGCTATGATTCTGATAAGCATGGTCTTCCTAGACCGGGGATTGCTGGGATTAACTTAGCAACTCCAGTATTTGATGGGGCTCATGAAGAAGAGGTCTTTAAGACATTAAAAGCAGCTGGATTGCCGGAAGATGGTAAAACTGTCTTATATGATGGACGTACAGGGGAAGCTTTTGATAATCGCGTTACTGTAGGTTGGGTATACATGCTGAAATTAGCTCATTTGGTTGATGACAAAATTCATGCACGATCTACTGGTCCTTACTCCTTGGTTACACAACAACCATTGGGTGGTAAAGCGCAATTTGGTGGTCAGCGTTTTGGGGAAATGGAAGTTTGGGCATTAGAAGCATATGGTGCTGCTTATACCTTACAGGAACTCTTAACGGTAAAATCTGATGACGTAGTAGGGCGTGTAAAAACCTATGAAGCAATTGTAAAAGGTGAAAATATTCCTGAACCTGGAGTACCTGAATCATTTAAGGTTTTAATTAAAGAGCTGCAGAGTATTGGGCTTGATGTTAAAATTCTAAATGAAGATGCCCAAGAGATTATGATTGATGACACGGATGAAGATATTAATCAAGTGGCAAAGGAACTTGAGCTTAATATAGGTGTTCCAGTGAATACTGCAACAGAAGCGGAGACTCGCACTGCTAGTGAGATTGAGCCAGATCTGACTGATGATTTTGATAATCCTGATGAATTAGAACCATTAGAGGAAGAATTAGACATTATTGCGGAAATTGGCGAGATGGATGACGATATAGTAGATGAAATCGATATAACGGGACGAAAATCTGTCAAGAAAGTAAAAAGTAAAGATAAGAAACCAACACAACGTGACTTCTTGGAAGAGTTAGACGACGAGGAAATTGAGTAATAGGGTAAGGGAGTGATAACCCTTTGTTAGATGTAAACAATTTTGATTCTATGAGGATTGGATTGGCTTCTCCGGAGCAAATCCGCAAATGGTCATTTGGTGAAGTAAAAAAACCAGAGACTATAAATTACCGTACTCTTAAACCAGAACGCGACGGCTTATTTTGTGAAAAAATATTTGGACCAACGCGGGACTGGGAGTGTCATTGTGGCAAATATAAACGTATTCGCTATAAAGGCATTGTCTGCGACCGTTGTGGAGTAGAAGTAACGCGTTCCAAAGTACGTCGTGACCGTATGGGACACATTCAATTAGCTGCGCCCGTATCTCATATTTGGTATTTTAAAGGTATTCCAAGCCGTATGGGGCTGATATTAGATATCTCGCCTCGTTCCTTGGAAAAAGTATTATACTTTGCTTCTTATATCGTGCTGGATCCTGGTGAAACACCTCTTATGAAACGTCAATTGTTGACGGAGAATGAGTATCGGGACTATCGTGATAAATATGGCAGTTCCTTTAAAGTTGGCATGGGGGCTGAAGCCGTTAAAAAACTTTTGGAAGAACTTGATTTAGAAAAAATATCTAAAGAACTAAAACAAGAACTGAAAGAAGTTAGTGGTCAACGTAAAATTAGAGCGATTCGCCGCCTAGAAGTAACAGAGGCGTTCCGTAAATCGGGTAATCGTCCAGACTGGATGATTATGGATGTTGTGCCAGTGATTCCGCCTGAACTCAGACCAATGGTACAATTAGATGGTGGTCGTTTTGCTACTTCCGATTTAAATGATTTGTATCGCAGAGTTATTAACCGTAATAATCGTCTGAAGCGCCTGTTAGATCTTGGGGCTCCTGATATTATTGTGCGTAATGAAAAACGCATGCTGCAGGAAGCTGTAGATGCGCTGATTGATAATGGTCGCCGTGGACGCCCGGTAACGGGTCCTGGTAACCGTCCTCTTAAGTCATTGAGTGATATGCTCAAAGGTAAGCAAGGTCGTTTCCGTCAAAATCTTTTGGGTAAACGTGTTGATTACTCTGGACGTTCAGTTATCGTTGTCGGACCTGAACTGAAATTGCATCAGTGTGGTTTGCCAAAAGAAATGGCATTAGAATTGTTTAAACCATTTGTTATGAAAAAACTAGTGAATGCTGGGCATGCTCATAACATTAAGAGTGCTAAACGTATGGTGGAAAGAGTGCGTCCAGAAGTCTGGGATGTATTGGAAGAAGTAATTAAAGAACATCCAGTCCTTTTAAATCGTGCACCTACCCTGCATCGATTAGGGATTCAGGCATTTGAGCCAGTGTTGTCAGAAGGTCGCGCTATAAAACTGCATCCACTAGTATGTACAGCATATAATGCGGATTTTGATGGTGACCAAATGGCTGTCCATGTGCCTTTATCGGCAGAAGCACAGTCTGAAGCTCGTATGTTGATGTTAGCAGCTCATAATATCCTGTCAACTAAAGATGGTAAGCCGGTAGTAACACCGACCCAGGATATGGTTCTAGGAGCCTATTATCTTACCATGGAAAAGCAGGGGGATCTCGGTGAAGGTAAGATCATGTGTGATATTAACGAAGCACTACTTGCTTATCATCAAAAAGAGCTGTCACTTCATGCCATAATTAAAGTGAGATTTCCAAAGTATGGTTTGGTAACTACTACGATGGGACGTTTGATCTTCAATGAAAGCTTGCCTGAAGAAATCCGCTACTTCTACCAAAAAGATGGCGCATGGCATTTGGGTATTATGATGGATAAAAAAGAGCTTGGTAAATTGGTAGCTGAGACGTATCGTCAATTTGGTAATTCCAAGACGGCTGTCGTTATTGATAATGTTAAAAGACTAGGTTATGCTTTTGCTTGTCGTGCAGGTATGACAGTAGCTATTGCTGATATCAATATACCACCAGAGAAAAGGGAAATTTTAGGAACGACTGAGGCGCGAGTTGATACCGTTGACAAACAATATCGTCGTGGTCTGATTACGGAAGATGAACGATATAAGAAGACTATTGAGTTGTGGACAAAAGCAACAGATGATGTTACTTTAGCCATGATGAACAATTTGGATAATTATAATCCGATTTATATGATGGCTAACTCTGGTGCTCGTGGTAATATCCAGCAGATTCGTCAGCTGGCAGGTATGCGTGGGCTCATGGCCGATCCATCAGGACGGATTATTGACCGCCCGATTAAAGCAAACTTCCGTGAAGGCTTAACGGTTCTTGAATACTTTATTTCTACTCATGGTGCTCGTAAAGGTTTGGCTGATACTGCACTTAGAACCGCCGATTCGGGATATTTGACACGTCGTTTGGTTGATGTATCTCAAGATGTTATCGTTCGTGAAGAAGATTGCGATGTTGTGGGAATTAATCTGGTTCGTGAAAGAGCCCGATTAGCAAAATCCAGTGCTGGTGCTATTGAAGTATTGCGGGATACTCTATTAGGCAGAGTTCTTGCAGAAGATATTTTGGATCCTAAGACAGCAGATATACTCATCTCTCGTACTACTGTGCTGGAAGAAGAGAGTTTACGTGTTATTGGTGAAAATGGCGTACCAGAAATCATTTTGCGTGGTTTATCAACAACAACGGAAGAAGATATTAACGCTGCAGCTTCTAATGAAACGATTGTTTTAGGTGCACCAGAAGAAAAGATGCGCGAGTTGCTTAAAAACGCGATGATTCGCGAAATGTTAGGCAAAAACACTACCAATGCTATTACAGACAGCAGCGGCCTCGAAATCGTAGCTGCGGAAACTCCGCTTACAGAAGAGGCGATTGAAGCTGTATTAGTAAGTGATGTACGCGAAGTAAAAGTTCGCAACAACAATATTAAAGGTATTGAAGTAGAAGCAATTACAGAAGGATCAGGTGTTATTGAAACACTGAAAGATCGTATTGTGGGTCGATTTGTAGCTGAAGATATTCTTGATCCTAAGACGAATGAAGTCATTGTGAAAATTAATGATACCATCACTGAATCATTAGCTGACCGTATTGTTGCTGTACGTGAGAAAGTATCGATTCGTTCTGTACTTACTTGTAAATCACAATATGGGGTATGTATTAAATGTTACGGCCGTAATCTAGCATCTGGTCATGCTGTAGACGTAGGGGAAGCCGTAGGTATCATTGCAGCCCAATCCATTGGAGAGCCTGGAACACAGCTTACTATGCGTACTTTCCATACGGGTGGTGTTGCTGGTGATGATATCACACAAGGTTTGCCAAGGGTTGAAGAGTTGTTTGAAGCTCGTAAACCAAAACGTCAAGCTATTATTACCGAAATTGATGGTGTAGCTACTGTTGATACAAAAGAAGTAAAAGGTATGCGTAAGATTACGGTAGTACCTACCGTAGGTGAGGAGCGTATCTATCCTATTCCTTATGGTGCTCGTATTATTGTTCGTGATGGACAGCAAATTATTGCAGGTGACCGTCTAACAGAAGGTTCTGTAAATCCTCATGACATTTTACGTGTATGTGGTATTCAAGCTACCCAGCGATATTTAGTATACGAAGTGCAGAAAGTATACAAATCTCAAGGTGTTGAAATTAATGATAAACACATCGAAGTAATTGTAAGGCAGATGCTCCATAAAGTGAAAACGGAAGAATCTGGCGATACCGAACTGTTACCGGGTGAATATATTGATACGAATACCTTTGAAGAAGAAAATGCCAAGGCAATTGAAGCAGGCGGTGAGCCATCTGTGGCACGTCCGATTCTTCTTGGTATTACAAAAGCATCATTGGCGACAGATTCTTTCTTGTCCGCAGCATCCTTCCAGGAAACAACTCGTGTACTAACCGAGGCTGCAATCAAGGGTAAAATTGACCCATTGCTTGGTCTTAAAGAAAATGTTATCATCGGTAAGCTAATACCAGCAGGTACTGGCATGAGTCGATATCGTAACATTAAGCTTACTCATCCAAGAAGTGTAGAAGTAGAATAGTGTAATGAAAGAGGAACTTGGTAATGAATCAAGTTCCTCTTTTTCTATAAGAAAAAATATATATCTTCGAGTGTAAAATATTAAAATGGGAAAATAGAAGGGGATGTTTATTTCTCCAAGTTATGGATATTCTTTGACAACATTTTAGAAAGTGATATAATTACCTTCGCGTGTAACAATATAATTCACATTTTCAGCCTGAAAAAATACAGAATACGGAAAAAATGATACACCTGGATGCGTGGTCATAAAAAAAGCCTGCAAATATAGAGAAAATATGAATTTATTAAGATATGTTTGTTGACATTGCCTTTAGGTAATGATAATATATTAGAGGGCCAATGAGAAATGACTGGCTTGCTAAGTAAGGGAGTGAACAGTATGTCGCTCGAGAAGCTGAAAAATGCAAAAAAAATAGTTGGCGTAAAACAAGTCACTAAAACGGTTGAAAAAGAGTTGGTGCAAGTTGTATATATTGCGCAAGACGCTGAACAACGTTTTGTAGAAACTCTGCGTACACTGTGTGAACGCAAAAATGTGACAGTGGAAGTGACACTGACTATGGCTGAATTAGGAAGTGCCTGTGGTATTGAAGTTGGCGCAGCAGCAGTAGCGGTTTTAAAATAAGTCCAACTATGTTAAATATTTTGCCTTAAACTCATACAGTTGGGGTGAAATTTTTATATAATCATTCTAAGATAATTTGGAAGGGGGTGTATTGAATGCCAACAATTAATCAATTAGTTCGTAAAGGTAGAGAGTCGCTTATAGAAAAATCTACTGCGCCTGCTTTGAAGGAATCTCCGCAAAAGCGTGGTGTATGTACAAGAGTATATACAACTACTCCTAAAAAACCAAACTCTGCACTTCGTAAAGTAGCGAGGGTACGTTTAACAAATGGTATTGAAGTTACTGCCTATATCCCTGGTATCGGTCATAACTTGCAAGAACATAGTGTTGTGCTTATCAGAGGTGGTAGAATCAAGGATTTACCGGGCGTACGTTATCACATTGTTCGTGGTGCATTAGACACTGCTGGCGTGCAAAAACGTAGCCAAGGAAGATCGAAATATGGTACGAAACGTGCTAAAAAGTAAAATTTAATTAGATAACCCTGGAAAAGGAGGGGACAATATGCCAAGAAAAGGACCTGTTACAAAACGCGACGTATTGCAAGATCCAGTATACAATTCTAAAATTGTTACTCGATTTGTTAATAAAGTAATGCTAGATGGCAAAAAAAGTGTTGCTGAAAATATTGTATACGATGCATTCGATATTATCCGGGCTAAAACCGGCAAAGATCCGTTAGAGGTTTTTGAAACAGCAATGAAAAATGTAATGCCAGTTTTGGAAGTGCGTGCTCGCCGTGTTGGTGGTGCAAACTATCAAGTGCCGATCGAAGTACGTGCGGATCGCCGTTTGTCACTTGGGATTCGCTGGTTGGTGAATTACTCAAGACTGCGCGGTGAAAAAACCATGCGTGAAAGATTAGCGGCTGAATTAATTGATGCATCCAATAATACTGGAGCAACAATTAAGAAAAAAGAAGATACACATAAAATGGCTGAAGCGAATAAAGCTTTTGCACATTATCGTTGGTAAGATTTAAAAGGTTTCTTAAACAGTAAGGAGTGATGATAGTGGCCAGAAAATTCTCGCTTAATAATACTAGGAATATTGGTATTATGGCACATATTGACGCTGGCAAAACCACTACGACTGAACGTATACTGTTTTATACTGGGAAAGTACACAAAATCGGTGAAGTGCATGAAGGCGCTGCGACAATGGACTGGATGGTACAAGAGCAAGAGCGGGGTATTACAATTACTTCTGCAGCTACAACTTGTGAATGGTCTGGACATCGTATTAATATCATTGACACACCAGGACACGTGGACTTTACTGTAGAGGTAGAACGCTCGCTCAGAGTGTTAGACGGAGCTGTAGCTGTATTTTGCGCTAAAGGTGGCGTAGAACCGCAATCAGAAACTGTTTGGCGTCAAGCTGATAAATATGGTGTGCCTCGTATGGCATACGTGAATAAAATGGATATTCTTGGTGCTGATTTTTACCGAGTTGTTGACATGATGAAAACACGTTTGGGTGCAAACGCTGTACCAGTTCAATTGCCTATCGGTTTGGAACATGGTTTCAAAGGATATGTGGACTTGGTTCTAATGAAAGCGGTTGTTTACACGGATGACCTTGGTAAATTTAGTGAAGCTGCTGAGATTCCAGAAGATATGCAAGAACAAGTTGCTGAATACCGTCAGGGTCTTTTAGATGCTGTGGCAGAAAGCGACGACGATCTCATGATGAAATATCTTGAGGGTGAAGAATTTACATTAGAAGAAATCAATGCTGGTATTCGTAAAGCAACGATTGCTTGCAAGATGACTCCGGTATTGTGTGGTTCTTCTTACAAAAATAAAGGCGTACAGCCGTTGTTGGATGCAGTTGTTGCATACATGCCGGCACCTACTGATGTTCCTGCTATTAAGGGTGTTAATCCTGATACGGACGCAGAAGACGAACGTGCAGCAGATGATAGCTTGCCGTTTTCAGCCTTAGCTTTCAAAATTATGGCTGATCCTTATGTAGGAAAATTGGCATTCTTCCGGGTATACTCCGGTGAACTTTCTTCCGGGTCTTATGTTTATAATTCCACTAAAGGTAAGAAAGAACGTATCGGACGTATCCTGCAAATGCATGCGAATCACCGTGAAGAAATCGAAAGAGTATACACAGGCGATATCGCTGCTGCTGTAGGACTTAAAGATACTACTACTGGTGATACTTTATGCGATGACAAAAACCAAATTATTCTTGAGTCCATGGTTTTCCCTGAACCGGTTATTTCGGTAGCGGTGGAACCTAAAACCAAGGCTGACCAAGAAAAAATGGGTATTGCACTGCAGCGGTTAGCAGAAGAAGATCCAACATTCCGCGTGAATACAGATCAGGAAACCGGTCAAACCATTATTGCTGGTGTTGGTGAATTGCATTTGGAAATTATCGTTGACCGGATGCTTAGAGAATTTAAAGTGGATTGCAGTGTAGGTAAACCACAGGTTGCTTATCGTGAAACCATCCGCAAAAAAGTAAAATCTGAAGGTAAGTTTGTTCGTCAGTCTGGTGGTCGTGGTCAATACGGTCATTGCTGGCTGGAAATTGAGCCTTTGGAACCAGGTCAAGGCTTTATTTTCGAAAGTAAAGTTGTTGGTGGTTCCATTCCGAGAGAATACATTGCGCCAATCGGTGCAGGTTGTAAAGAAGCTATGGATAACGGTGTTTTAGCTGGCTACCCTATGGTAGACATTAAAGTAACAGTCCTAGAAGGTTCTTATCATGATGTTGACTCCTCGGAAATGGCGTTTAAAATTGCTGGTTCAATGGGCTTTAAAGCCGGTTGTGCGAAAGCGGGCGCTGTAATTTTAGAACCATATATGAAAGTGGAAGTTATTGTTCCAGAAGAGTATATGGGAGATGTAATTGGTGATTTGAACTCACGTCGTGGACGCATTGAAGGTATGGATGCCGCTAATGGCTCTCAATCCATTAAAGCGTTTGTGCCGCTGGCTGAAATGTTCGGTTATGTAACTGACCTACGTTCAAAAACCCAAGGACGCGGTAACTACTCAATGAGCTTTGCTCATTATGATGAAGTACCAAAAAGTATTGCTGAAGCGATTATCGCCAAAGTTAAAGGCGTATAATCCTGGAGAAATAAAGGAGGCAAAAATACAATGGCAAAGAAAAAGTTTGAAAGAAATAAACCACATATTAACATTGGAACAATT
>CAMKSY010000060.1 GCA_946415545.1 uncultured Pelosinus sp.
CTTTTGATTTAGGCGGAAAAAAAGAATTTTATCTATAATAAGACCTAATTTCTAGGACAATCATCCATGTATAAACAGAATTCTCTATTAAGGATTAGCAATCATTCTAAAGCTAAACACACCTTCCGGGGTATCAGGAGGAATTATTCATGCATTATCTACTCAACTTTACGAAGCACTCATCAGCCATATTTTTGCCAATCATTATCATGATTTGTATCTTATCTTTCTACGGAATAAGTAACGTAGAGGCCATCACCCCAGCAGAGCAAGAGGCGAGCAACCGCATGCAGCAAGAAGAACTTCGCCGCCGCAGCCAGCAAGAAGCACAAGAGCGGCAGAATCGGGAACAATCCAAAGATACGTTCTTGCAACCTGAAGTAAAGTCTCCCGAAGAAACAACACTGCCAGTAGAAGAACCTAGTTTTCTGATTCATACCCTAAAACTAGAAGGAGAACGAGTTGAAAAGTTTCCTTGGCTAGAGGAGATGCTGCTTCCCTACCAAGGGCAGAAAATTGGCAAAGACGGAATCAATCTCATTGTCAAACGCCTAACCAATTCCTTAATCACCCGTGGCTATACGACAACACGCATTGGCATACCTGAGCAAGACCTCTCAAGCGGCACACTAAAACTAGTGCTGGTTCCTGGCATGATCAGAAAGATTCACTTTACCAATCCTGATACCCGTGCCAATTGGTATACAGCCTTTCCCACTCGTCCAGGAAACATTCTCAATCTGCGTGATCTAGAACAAGGATTAGAACAAATTAAACGAGTGCCCTCCCAAGATGCGGATATGCAAATCTCTCCAGGCGAAAACCCTGGGGAAAGTGATGTTAATATTACCATAAAGTCCAGCAATCCTTTTCGGATAACCCTTTCCTTAGATGATTCTGGCACTAAAGCCACAGGGAAAATTCAGGCATCCACATCACTGGCGTATGATAACCTATTTGGACTCAATGATCTGTTCTACATATCCTTCAATAAAGATGCCCAGCAAGAAGGAGACCAATACGGTACAAGAGGAAACAGCTATCAATTCTCAGTGCCCTATGGGTACTGGACTTTTACCCTATCCGGCAGCTCCTACAACTATCACCAAACCATAGAAGGCGCTAACCAGACCTTTCTCACTTCCGGAAAAAGTGACAATACACAATTTCGCGTGCAGCGGCTCATTCATCGTGACCAACAAAGTAAGACGAGTTTAGAATTTGGCATCCTAAAAAAACATAGCAAAAGTTATATCGCCGACACGGAAATCGAATCCCAGCGCAAAAATGTTACCGCCAATGAAATTGGCATTAGTCATCGGCAGTACTTTGGAAAAACAGTACTGGATGTAAAACTGGATCATCGTCAGGGTGTACCGTGGTTTAACGCTCAACCAGACACAGGAGGAGCCGATAGCCTTACGACTCGCTATAAACTCTGGACCTTAGATACGACGGTTTCCACTCCTTTGAAAATTGGCAGCGTAGAAGGGAAGTACTCCTTTACCTTTAGCGGACAATACACCAAAGACTTACTATATACGGCAGATTACTTCAGCATTGGTAACCGCTATACCGTTCGAGGCTTTGATGGAGAACAAACCTTACTTGCGGAAAAGGGCTTTTATATTCGCAATGAATGGAGCATGCCTGTAGCTCAGGGAAAAGAAGCTTATGTGGGACTTGACTATGGACAAGTAAGCGGTCCTGGAACCCAGTGGCTGTTAGGAAAGAAACTGGCTGGTGCCGCTCTTGGTATCCGTGGCAATGAGGGAAGTATATATTATGACATCTTTACCAGCTGGCCCCTTTATAAACCGGAAGGATATCAAACCAGTCCTTATTCTCTAGGCTTTCAACTGAGTTATCAACTGTAATTATGAAAGAATAAACTAAGAAACTGAAAATATCCCATGAAATTTATTTAAAATCGTATCGTAAGGAGGAAATCCTATGGCATCGTCATCGAAAACCAAATCCTTTGCTTTTTATACCACGTCTACATGGCGCAGAAAGATAGTCGCCTGGAGTATGCTGTTTTTCTATTTGACCCAGCCGATCCTAGCTTCTGCAGAAGTTATTGCTGATCCTAAAGCACCGCCTAATAACACACCCATCGTGCAGCCAGCTGCCAATGGTTTACCTGTCGTGCAAATTGCGGCTCCAACTGCAGGTGGGGTATCTCATAATTTCTATCAACAGTTTAATGTTGATCCCAGCGGACTTATCTTAAATAACTCTCGGGGTGTTACCCAAACCCAATTAGCAGGCTACATTACAGGCAACCCTAATTTAACTAATGGATCAGCCCGTATTATCTTGAACGAAGTCACCAGCAGCAATCCCAGTTACCTGCGCGGATATACGGAAGTCGCAGGACAAAAAGCCGAAGTTATCATTGCCAATCCAAACGGCATCTACGGTGATGGATTTGGCTTTATCAATACCAGCCGTGCTGTACTTACGACAGGAACTCCTGTTTTTGGCGGCAGTGGCAGCTTAGAAGCGTTTCGTGTTACAGGCGGACAGATTTCCATACAAGGTGCAGGTGTGAATGCTACTGATGTAGATCAAGTGGATCTTATCAGTCGATCAGTAGCTCTCAACGCAGGAGTATGGGCTAAAAATATCAATGTTGTAACTGGCAGTAATACCGTAGATCACAATACATTAAAAGCAGACCCTATGATAAATGATGCTACGACAGTACCACAAGTTGCCATTGATATAGGGCAGCTAGGCGGCATGTATGCTAATAAAATTTATTTAGTCGGTACAGAAAAAGGAGTCGGAGTAAACAGCAGTGGAACCATAGCAGCCCAAGCGGGAGATGTAACCATCACCAGTGCCGGCAAAGTGCTGCTGGCAGGAAACACCTCAGCAACCGGCAATATCCAAGTGGCAGCGGAGGGTGATGTTACCAACCAGAATACGCTCTACGCTCAGGGAAATACCAGCATTACTACCCAAGGTACTTTAGAAAATAGCGGGACCTTGGTTGCTGGACAACATACTACCTTACATGCACAAACCATAGCCTCAACAGGCACCTTAGGAGCTGGAGTGAAAAGGGACGGTACGCTAGGCAACGCTGGCGATCTTGCACTCAATGCAAGGGGAGCCATCCAAGCCCAAGGACAAAACATGGCAGCCGGCAATCTAACGATTAATGGTGCTGCCATTGATCTGGTACATAGTAAGAACTATGCTGGAAGTAATGCCAGCATAACGACGACCATAGGAGATATTGACCATAGCAATGGGACGATGCAGGTTGACGGCGAGTTAACCCTGCACTCCCAAGGCATGATCCGCAACGACAATGGAACCATCAACGCAGAACAGCTGACGATCAGTGGAGAGAACATTAGCAATCGCAGCGGCAGCTTGTCACAGTTAGGACAAGGAGCGACCACCATTTCAGCTGCAGAGAATATAGATAACACAGCCGGCACAATGAGTACAAATGGTGATTCTCTTGCCATCCAAGCTGATTCTGTAATGAATAATCAAGGGAAGATCGAACATGCTGGTACTGGTATTCTATCTGTGCAAACCACAGGCGATATTAACAATGATAACGGTAAGTTGGCGACCAATGGGCAATTAAACCTTATTACTCATTCCATTGATAATACCCAAGGAACCATAATAGCAAAAGGAATTGATCTCAATGCTCAGGGTACACTTGGGAATGATCATGGAACCATTGCTAGTAGTGGAGATGCCATTCGTATGAATGTGCAAGGCGCCTTAAGCAATGAGCAAGGTTCTATCGAAGCCAACAATGGGTTGGAACTTACCGCAGAGTCCATTGATAATCAAAAGGGAAGTCTTGTCAGCCTGGATGCTAGTGGATTAAAAATAACTGCTAGTCAGGATATACAAAACCAGTCCGGTACCATTGGCGGTAATGGTGATATTAGCTTAACAGCACAATCTTTACTCAATTCTTCTGGGAACCTGATAGCCCAGGGAAATATCAAGGGGAATTTCTCTCAAACAATTGATAACTCTAGTGGGAATATTAAGGCTCAGCAAAGTATTAGTCTAGGGCAACGTAGTACTAATATCAGTAACACTACACAAGGTACGATTTCAGCAGGAGACAATCTTGACCTAAAGGCAAATCATTTTGATAATACGGATGGTAACCTAGTCGCTAAACAAGATGTCGATATCCAAGCTGAAGATATGACAGCAGGTGGTACTGCTCTTGCTGGACAGGATGTAAATCTTACAATAAAAAACCGCTTCACCCAGAATGTAGGCGGTGACCTTAAGGCGAACCGGGATGTCAACATAGTGGCAGATACCTTTTTAAATCAAGGGAGTATCGCAGCTGTAGGGGACATTAGCTTGACAGTCAATGAGGCTGTCAATGATAGCGGCTCAAAACTGGTAGGCAACAAAAATCTCAATATAACAGCAAACAGGGATGTTGCCAACGCAGGAATGATGGCAGGCAGCACGGCCACGATGAAAGCAAAGAAGATTACGAATCACGGTTCTATCATAGCCGATCAATTAACCGTTGATGCAGATACGTTATCCAATATCGGTAATACCGCTGGGATATCAGCCAATCAATCGGCTGCTTTACATCTAGATGCAGCACTCCATAATACCAATGGAGCTATGATGTATATGGGAAATAAAAATAGTACTCTCACAATCAATACCTTGGCACTGGATAACAGTGGCGTGATTGTTTCTGGTGGAGGTCTTACGGTAGAAGCCCGAACCATCCAATCTTCTGGTACCCTAGGTGCAGGAGTGCAGACTGATGGAACCTTAGGAGCGGATGGGGATCTTCTCTTGCAGGCAAGTGATACTGTAGCAGCTACAGGCAAGAATCTGGCAGCTGGTACTGTAAACATTATGGCAAAAGACATCAACCTCACAGGTGCTAAGACGGGAGCTGGTATGGATATTCACCTGACCGCCACTACAGGGGATATTACCAATACCGGCGGTGTGCTTCAGGCAAAGAAAGCCATTAATCTACAGGCTGCAAAGGCAGTGTACAATGACAAAGATGCTGCTGGAAATGCAGCCAATCTGCAAGGAAACGCAATTACAATCAATGCGAAAACCATCAGTAACGTTGGCAGCAGCATGATTCAATTTGGCAGCGAAAACACAAATCTAACAGCAGTCACGAATCTGGATAACGCTGGTGGTTCGATTGTGACAAATGGTACCAATCTTACGATTACAGCAGATACTATAACAGGCAATCAAAGTAAAATCGTTCATGCAGGTACTGGTACGCTAGATATAACCGCCACTACAAATTTGAGTAACACCAATGGATCTAGCATACAGACCAATGGTAACGTAGATGTAGAAGCTGGTGATATAGATAATACCAAAGGCAGTATTACGGCACTTCAAGGCATCGAAGTTGCTGGTAGGACCTTGACGAATGCCCAAGGAACCCTTGCTACAAGCAAAGAAGTTAACATCACATTGAAGAATGAACTCAATAATCAAAAAGGAATAATGGAAGCAGGCAAGGCACTTACGATTCAGGCACAGTCCATTGACAACAATGCTGGGAGTATGATAAGCCTAGATACTAGTGGTATGACGGTTAATGCAACGGACAATATAGTTAATACAGCAGGGAAGATAGGAAGTAATGGGGACGTTAACCTCATTGCCCAATCTCTGATCAATATCGAAGGTAATATCATTTCTCAAGGTGGCATTGATGGGGAAATTTACCGAAAAATAGATAATACTGGTGGCAGTATTGTAGCGCGAGGTAATGTAGTATTAGGTAGCACAGAAACGATCCTAGTAAATGCTACCCAGGGAAATATCCTTGCAGGTAAAAGCCTAACTGTCAAAGGAACGACGCTAAATAATACAGGTGGTACTATGGCGGCTAATCAAGATGTGAATTTAACCGCATCTGTAATAAATGATACAGGAACTATATTAGCTGGTCAGGATATTAACCTTTCGGTATCAGGAGATATTACCAACTCAGTAAACAGCAATGTGAAAGCAAACCGAGATGTAAATCTATTGGCTGAAAATGTTAATAACCTTGGCAGTATTGCTGCAGTTAGGAATTTATCTATTAGTACAAATAGTGTTATCAATCATGCTACTGCTGATTTGCAGGGTGGTAGTGGATTAGTCATTAATGCTGCTAGCAATGTAATTAATAATGGTACTCTAGAGGGGGATAATACTGATATTAATGCCCAAAACATTGCTAATACTGGTTCAATATTTGGCGATAAAATTACAATAACAGCTGATACTATTTCGAATGATAGCAGTACTGCTGTCATTGCCGCAACACAGAATGTAAATCTTTTTGGAAAATCCTTAGTAGAAAATAAAGATGATGCTACGATCTATAGTATGGGAGATATCAATATTGCTGGAAGTAACAAACAATCTGAGAATGGGGAATATATTGATCCAACAGTATCGGTGTTAAATCAGTCGGCAACTATTGAAGCCGATGGGAATATTGGTGTTTATGCTGGTACTTTAACAAATAAAAAACGAGAATTTAAGACTGAGCAGATAGTGGTTTCAGATGTTCAGTATGATCAGATTGAACCAGGGGTAGGCAAAGTAGAATTCGGCAATTATTATCCCGATTACTACTCAATTAGGAAGGATACTACTGCTATAAATTTAACTCCTGGAAATTCTTTGCCACTATATTTAATCAGAGAAGTTGTTTCAGAGCCTTCCATTAGTAAAGATTCTCCTTCTGGTAGGATTTTAGCTGGTAATAATTTGAAATTTCGTGGAGTTACAGTTAATAATGAATTAAGTCAAATTCTTGCTAATGGGACAGTCGATACAAAAGCAATAAATATAAATAATACTGCAGTAGGGTATTATCGTACGACTACTCGCAGAATTATTAAAACACTGGGTACTCACCTTGACTCAATGATCTTTATCAATGGTTATTATGGAGCAGCATACGATGATATAACTTACGAAGCAATGCCTAGCTATTCTTCGATTATTAGTGGAGGGCAGAACGTAATTATTCAAGGGAGAAATATCAATAATTCAACTATAATAGGCAGTGATGTTCCAGTACCTATATTAAATAATCAAGAATCATATGGCATAAATCAAGATGTTATTATAGAAGTTGATAATAATATAAATGATAAAACTTCTCCTATTAAAACTACAACTAATGATGTAATAGCAACAAACAATATACCTATTAATAATATGCAAACTTTGTTGCCTACAGGGAAGGTTCCAATTAACGCTGTTGAGCAAACTGTGGATGACAATAAATTTACTATACCAACTAGCGGAATGTATGCTATCCATAAGGAACCCAGCTCCAAGTACTTAATAGAAACTAATCCACGTTTTGTTAGTTATGGAAATTTTATTTCGAGTGACTATATACTTAAGCAGATAGGGGTAGATTCGGATAATACGATGAAGCGTCTTGGTGATGGGTTTTATGAGCAAAAGGTAGTTCGTGAGCAAATTTTAGAATTAACAGGACGAGCTTATCTTGATGGACATTCTTCGGGAGAAGAACAATTCAAGACATTAATGGATAATGGTGCAATCTACGCAGAACAGTTTAATTTACAAGTGGGTGTAGCGCTGACGAGTGAGCAAATGAGTCAGCTTACCTCCAACATGGTTTGGATGGTAGAAAAAGATGTAGATGGCCAAAAGGTACTAGTGCCCGAAGTATATCTTTCTCGCACAGGAAACATTGATCTAAAAGATAACGGCGCTGTTATCTCTGCAAATAATATAATGATCAAAGCAACTGATAATGTAGTTAACGCTGGAGTAATTAAAGCTAATGAGAATGTGAATATAGAATCAGTAAATATTGCTAATTATGGCGGTACAATAAGCGGTAGTGTAAGTACTTCGCTCGATGCAAATAAGGATATTCTAAATATTGGGGGCTTAATTAATGGCGGTAAAGTCGACTTAATTGCTGGACATAATTTTCAAAATGAAACAGCTTCTTTTACTAGTACTTTACCAATCCTGACAAAGACAACGACTAGCAATATTGCAAGTGTCGATGCTGGAGATAGCCTTACAATCACAGCGCATGATATATCTATAATTGGTGGCGAATTAAATGCAAAACAAGATGCTATTATTCATGCTGCTGGTGATATTGTGGTCGATAGTGTACAAAAACAGGATAGACTTACAACTAAAAAATATTCTAAAGAGAGTGTTAGTAATGTAGTTAGTAGTATTAATGCAGGGGACAATATAAGCATAACTTCTAATGGAGATACAACTTTAAAAGGAGCACAAATTAGAGCAGGGGATTCTCTAGAATTGATTGCAGGTGGAGATATTAATATTTCTGCCGTAAAAGATGAGATTATTTTGGATCAAACCGTAGGGATTAAGAATGGCTGGAAACGAACCAGAACAGATGATGAGACGGTCATCGGTGCATCTCTTCAAGGTAATAATCAAGTCACCATTACTACCGGGCGTCTTTCTAGTGATAACGCGGACTCCAATGGAGGAAATATTACTATTGAAGGCAGCTATATTGCCAGTGATAATGGCAAAGTACAAATTGCCGCGGATAAAGACGTAACTATTCAGAACGTGACAGAAAAGCATGAATCTCTTGTTGTGACACATACCAAAAAGAGGGGTTTTCTATCCCGTACAACAAAGGATACATTGGATCATTCCTTAATTAACGAAGTTGTAAGCAGTACTATTTCTGGCGATGAAGTATCCATTTCTTCTGGAAGTGACTTGACTATACAAGCAAGTAACATAGTCGGTGCAGAGAATGTATCTTTAGAGGCAAAAGAAGACGTTAATATTTTAAGTGCAGCAGAAACCGGGGACTCAGAGCATTATTCTTATACTAAAAAATCTGGTTTTTTCAGTGGTGGTGCCTTTGGGTTTACAGTTGGGAGCCAAAGTACAAAAATTACAACTGATGCACAGATTCTAGGCCAAGTGGGCAGTACTATAGGATCAATTTATGGTAACGTTTCCATTACAGCAGGAGAAAAAGTTAATAGTGCAGGCACGACCTTTATTAGTGGGGAAGATCTCAATATAACTGGTAAAGATGTTACCATCGACAACACAATAAATACATATGATAGCCAAACCAAATTTGAATTTAAGCAGACTGGTCTTACTGTTTCTCTTGGTAGTAGCATCATTGACATTGCCACAAGTGTGTACAATAATACTGAACGTTCAGGGCAAGTAGAAGACGATCGACTTAAAACACTCTATCAATATAAAGCTTATAAGGATCTTAAAAAGCTTAAGAAGGCTTACGATAAAGCAGCAAACTTGGTTGATCCAAAGGCCGCAAAAAATGTTGATGATGTACTGAAAAACGACTTATCAATCAATGTCAGTTTTGGTTCTACAAAAACCACTTCCACTAGTACTGTACATACAGAGACAGTCAATACATCCAATATTGATGCAGGTGGCGATGTAAATATTACGGCAACTGCAGGCGATATTAACTTAAGAGGAACTAAGATTGATGCTAAAGATATTACGTTAGATGCCAAAGACAATATCAATATTGAATCTGCAGAAAACAAACTACAAACAGCAAATAACACCAGTACCTCTTCAGCCTCTATTGGAGCCTCTTTTGGTCTAACTACAGGAGCTTTCGGTGGATTGTCAGGTAGTTTCAATACGAGCAAAAGTCATGAAAATGAGAAATCTACCACAAATGCTGAAAGTATTATCGACGCGGATGGTACTTTAACAATGAATTCAGGCAACGATACCAACATCATTGGCTCTCAGGTAAAAGGTGATACAGTAGTTGCTAATGTTGATGGAAATCTAAACATAGTCAGTAAGCAGGATACAGATGACTACACATCGAAGAATCAAAGCAGTGGATTTGGCTTCACTACAGGAACAAAGGGTGGCATAACTGGTTCTGTAAGCCAAGGGAAAACGGATTCTACTTATGCCAGTGTTACCGAACAAGCAGGTATCTATGCTGGTGATGGTGGCTTCGATATCAACGTTGATAAGAACACCGATTTGAAAGGTGCGGTCATTGCTAGCGACGCGACTCCAGATAAAAACAAACTCTCTACCGATACTCTTACGTACTCGGATATTCAAAATCATGCTGAATATGATTCTAGTAGTTATGGTGTAAATATTGATACACGTACTGATTCTAAATATAACGAACATGGAATCACACCTAATATAGGAATGCCTGCAAGTGGCGACGCTGACAGTACAACAAAATCAGCAATAGCACCAGGAACGATTATTGTTGGCGGAAAAGAAGTTGATCCAAAAGACCTAAGTCGTGATACTGTTAATTCATTAAATGCCTTAGGTAAGATTTTTGATAAACAAACGGTAAAGGAACAACAAGAGTTAGCCTCCTTATTTGGTGAGTTGGCTTACGAACAAGTTCATAAGATAAGCGAGCAAAATGGATGGGCGTCTGGAAGTCCAGAAAAGGTTGCACTTCACGCTTTCGTTGGAGCAATAATGGCAGATTTAGGTGGTGGCAATGCCTTTGCCGGAGGATTTGGTGCCGGACTTAACGAAGCAATGTATAAAGAACTGGACAAAATAGGTGAGGAAAATCCTGATCTTCGTCAATGGGCTAGCTTTATTATTGGCTCGGCTGCTGGTGATACAGTCGGTGGCGTAACTGCATACTATGGAATGAAGTATAATGATCAATTTGGCACCCTTACATTTGGTGACTATGTAACTTTATCTGTTGCGGGTTTATATATAACAGGGGAAGTAATTAAAGACAAGTCAGGTAAGGTTATAGCCGCTTGGTCTTCTGACGCAGGTGGTTTTGTAGATGGCTATGGAAATTACTTGTGTGATAAATGGGATGATCTTGTTTTATGGGCAAAAGGAGATTCAGCTGGTAGTTTACAAAGGCAGGTTGAAAGAGGACAAGCGCCCAAAGAGGTAGATAGAGTAGATAAACCTCATGTCCCAGGACAAAAACCACATGTTCATTTTAAGGATGGAACATCTCTAAATAATGACGGAACAACACATGATGCTCACAAAGGAACGCCTAACCCAAGTAATAAAACAAAAGAATGGTTGAAAGATAATGGGTGGAAAGTGGAGGAATAGCTGTGAAAGTATTTGGATATCAAAAAGATAGTGAAAATTTAATAGAGTTACAAGAGGTTACGTTTCAATCTGACATTAAAGAATTAGATAAGATAATTAAATTTTTACAAAATGTAAAAGAACAGCATGATAAGGTAACTGTCACGGGAGAATTATGTCATTCGCATTTTCGTGATTGGGACGTTGAATGGCAGGCTAATTCAACAGATATTATTGTTGTAACAACTTCTAATGATAAGTAACATATTGGAGAAATGAAAAAATGCCATACTCTAAGTTCAGCGTGAATTTGAAGGAAATAAAGAGATGATTCGAAATTACTAAAAACCATTGAAAATCAACCAAACAAAAACGAGGTCAGTGGACGTAAAAATCCGCTGACCTCTCTTTTCTCTATCATCTTAGGTAAATCTAACTACGGTCTACAAACCTTACAAGCCACATACCCATCATCAACAGCCTCATCCCGACTATCATAGAATACCTTGTTCCCAGGTGACATCATCTTAATATACCGACAGCCAGCATAATGAAACTTACCAGTATTCGAATTAGCCACATATGCACCCTCAGATTGTGGAATAGCCGGTGCAATACCATCGACAGCACACTCATCTAAATGAGCAATCTGAACAGGGATTGCTGCCTGATGAGAGAGGGCAGGAGTAGGAAAAACAGATGTAAGACTGATCGCAACACATAACACTAGGAATAACTGCAGATAAACCTTTTATAAACGCTTCATGACAATTCCTCCTTTTTTATACATAAAGACACAGCCTGTCCATTTAAAAGTGGAATAGTGCTGTGTCTAATGCTACAAATGATGTGTTATAGATATGCCTTAGAGTAGATTCTATAGGGTTTTTAAGCTAAAATCCGTTTCTTCTGCTCCAGAAATTCTTCTTCCGTAAGAACACCTTGTTCACGTAGCTTACCTAAACGCTCAAGTTGAGCCAATAAATCATTGTCGGCCTTTTTAGGCTGCTTCGTAGCTGCAATTTCTTCAACCGGCTCTTGTTCCATCTCATTCAAAACAAACGAGATAATAGAGCAGGGGACCTCATAATCATCCATACCAACAATATACGGTGCTTCTCTACCTTCTTTTCGTAAGAAAAGACCATTAGAGTTCACGTCAAAAGAAAGAATTTTACCATATGCCAAGGTAAAGTTCTTTTTATGTCCAATAAATCCGATCCGCTGATTCGTCATCCAAAGAACGCCTGTGTCTTCTACATCAACGACTTCCTTTGTAGAACGGCCCAGGTCTAATGAACCAACACGATACCGAACTCCTTTAGCAATTTTAACTGAAGCAGTCAGTCCCTTATAAGACACACCAGTAGTAACTTTCTTAAACTTCTTTAACGTAGATGGTGTTGACCAGCACAGCGTTTCACCTTTCTTAAATACGATAGGTATGCCTTCACTATTAAATAGAGGTAAGCGCTTTAAGTCTTCCATTTGCCAAATCGCTTGATACTTCCGTAATTTATCTACATCTACACCCAATTCTTTAAAGGTAAGTCTTGCATAATCTGCAAAAGAATTCAGAATGCTTACTTCTTGATCGGTAATCTTAAAATCGGTCGCTGCTTTTTGAAATAAAAGATCGCATGCATCTCTATGTACGAAGAATAAGTCCTTTGAGCTGAGATTGTTTTTGTCAGCTAGTGATTTTAAATATGTTTTATTTTCTTGCGAAAAGTTACCGTTTTGTAAGGCTGCTTGAATTGCATCGCGGTATTCCTTTTTACCTTCAGTGGCGAAGTCGAAGAGTTTATCAGCTTTATTGAATAGCTTGCCGAACATTGAAAGACCTCCTTGGGTTACATATAGTTGAAAAAGTTTACAAAGATATACTTTATATAGATAAATAGGAAAATCCTTCTAAGATATATCGATGCAGTTATATTTTTAGATTTTTTACAAAATATAATTTATAAGTACATCATCATCACGTACATAACTCGAATTATAAAATTTCGTAGCATAATGTAAAATTTTAGCAGGATTTTGACGTCTGGAAAGAGAAAATATTTATAATTATTTTTGTTTATTGATAAATAATGGTAGGATGGATAACATCATACACCTTATCTTTTTTTACAATATTATGCATTTATAGATTAATTAGATTGGAAGTGTAGATAATGCCAGAAAGCGAGATTTCTGAACAGATAGTATTATTCGAAGAAAATTTTCTTGTTAAATCATTAGGTCCAATTGCAACATCTCCAGATATTGCTTTAACTGAGTTAGTTGCAAATGCGTGGGATAGCGGAGCAATATCTGTTAAAATTACCATTCCAGAAGAGCATTATGGTGAATTAATTGTGAAGATGATGGAGTAGAATTAACCGCCAAGCAATTTATGAAAAGATGGATGACTCTTGGTTATGACAGAATAAAAAATCAAGGATTAAATGCAGAGGTACCACCTGAGCATGAACATTTAAAGAACCGACGTGCGTACGGTCGTAATGGATTTGGAAGACATGGTATGTTGTGTTTTTCGGATAAGTATACAGTTGAAACGAGTTGTAATGGTCAGGGGAATAGGTTTAAAGTATCGTCGGCTAGTGGCAAAGAGCCGTTTAAGTTGATAGATAAAGAAGAATTTCAATCAAATAAGCATGGAACCAAATTAAAAGTCAATGTTGAAAAGAACTTACCTGAAGCTGCAAAAATTCGTGAAGTATTAGCTGCTAGGTTTTTATGCGATCCGGAATTTCGGGTAACAATTAATGGTATTTCAATTCCATTAGAAGACCATAAAGGGATAATAAATAGCGAAACTCTTATAGTAAATGACAATATTAAATTAGTTGCATTTTTTGTGGATTCTTCAAAAGCTGCAAAAACTGCACGACAGCATGGTGTAATATTCTGGGTTGGTAAAAAATCTGTAGGTGAGCCATCATGGTGTATTGACAATAATATTATTATTGACGGCAGGAGAAGTCTTGCTAAACGAAATACGGTAGTTATAAGAACGGAAGATTTATATGATGAGGTTTTACCTGACTGGACAGGTTTTAGGCACAGTCAGGTAATGCAACAAGTTTATAAGAGTGTTTCTGAGTACGTTAATCGTATTATATTCAACCTATCTGCTGAAAAAAATAAAGATACTAAAAATAATATCTTAAGTGAGTATCATGATGATTTTGTCAAGCTATCTAGATATGAGCAGCGAGGAGTAGAAAATTTCGTAGATGAAATAGTATATGAGCAACCTTATGTAAATGAAGACTTTTTGTCATCGGCTGTAAAGGCTGTTATAAATTTAGAAAAATCACGTTCTGGTGCAGCTCTATTGCAAAAACTTTCGGAGTTGTCGCAAGAAGATATAGATGGACTAAATAGGTTGTTAGATGATTGGACTATAAGTGATGCTATGGCTGCTCTCGGGGAAATCGATCGTAGAATAACTGTGATTGAAGCTTTATCAAGGTTTTCTTCCGATCCTAATGTTGACGAATTGAAAACATTACATCCTCTCGTTACCCAAGCTAGATGCAAATTTGGTCCTGAGTTCGATTCTCCTTGTTTTACATCCAACAGATCTTTGGTGAATGCTGCTACCAAAGTCTTTGGAAAAAAGGCTCAACAAAGTGAATTTATTAATCCCAAAAAACGTCCTGATATAGTTGTATTAGCTAATTCAACAGTTTCTTTGGTTGGAACTGAAGAATTTAATACAGAAGGCTCTTTATGTAAGTTCAGGAATATACTTGTTATAGAATTGAAAAAAGGCGGTTTTACAATTGGCAGAACTGAGATGAACCAGGCTGAAGGTTATGTGGAAGATTTATTACAATGTGGACATCTTGATGGAACTCCATATGTGCATGCTTTTGTAGTTGGACATGAGATCAACCCTAAAGTGACCTCCGTAAAAAAAATAGGAGAGAGCCCTGAATTTGGTAGAGTCGAAGTATGTACTTTCGACCAATTGGTACGAACTGCAGAAGCGCGATTATTTGATTTGAAGAAGCAACTTAAAGAGCGTTATGATGACATGGGGAATGATGATGTATTGCAAAGAGTTTTATTTTAGGAGACATATTTATATATTAAAAAGGAAAAAACAGCCCATCCATTAGTGGAACAGGGCTGTCTTTTCTTTTACTACTCATATTTTTACATATTGTTGCAAAATATGGTTTTTTTCTCAGAGATTGGCAGGGGAATACGAAATTTTAAGAGAAGATACATAGTTAGAAAAGTGTTAAATTATTATAATTGTCAACTTGAGATTGTTTTTTAAAAAGAGGTGATTTTTGTGTATTAAATTGTTATAGAGTATAAATGAAAGTGGGGGGGAGATTTTTTTGGGCATAAATTTGTGGAAGTTCATTTTTGAGACTGCAGCAGAAGAGGAGATTAAGTATGTTTTACACGAAGCTAGATTATCTATACCTGGATTTCGACCCGATAGATTAAGTCCAATTCATAGGCCTCTAATAATAAAGACAATGATTCAAGCAAAAAAAATAGAGACGATTCGAGGAGTATACCAACAACTATTGGATCCAAATTTAAATCAACATTTTAAAATCGAGAATTCATTACGCCAAAAAATCATTCGATTAGTACTTGCAGGTGATCCTACCAGTATAAGAGACGCGGAAGAATTGAGAGGACAATTGACTTCATCAATAGAGCATAAAAAGGACAACCTTATAGAAGATTCAATAAAGGAATCCAGTGAACAAATTATTGTGCAGGAATGGAAAAAGAAATATAAAGCACTTGAGAGCGAAATGAAAAAAAAGCTGAAAAGCTTAGAACAGAAATATGAGAATAAAGTCAAGAATGTAAATGAGTTGAATAAGAAAATAGCTATAGCAGAGAAAAAGCATAAAGTGGAAATTACAAAACTTAAAGAGGAATTTTCGGAAGTTATTGGAGAAAGAAATTTATATGTAAAACGCATTGAAGAATTTCAACAGACAACAAACATATTAGAGAAGAAAGTTCAAACGAAAGAGGAAGAGATAAAAGAGTTTACTAATTTAATTGAATTATATAAAAA